>CAZKKX010000167.1:0-5624 GCA_964553505.1 uncultured Eubacteriales bacterium
ATCTCCTTGATATGTGAAAACCAAACAATCTGGATGTACACGCTTTATTCCTGTAGCAACAGCCGGTGCTCTCCCATGAGCAGCTTCATAACTATCGCAGTTAAAATATTCATAAGCAAATACGGCACAACCAACCGGTGCAATTCCAACTGCCTTTCCCAATAAACCAATTTCCTCTATGGCTTCCATTGTAATTCTATGAATGATGCCATGTGTGCAGCCGGGACAATAGTGAAATGTCTTATCCGTTAAACCCTTTGTTCTTTCAAATACGATATTCACTTTTTTCACCCCTTAAAATACTTTTTATTCTCTCAGATATTATTTCATCAGCCGGTATGCTTCCTCCGGGACTTCCCATAAAATGTATCGGGAAACGACCATTATTCGCAATTTTTACATCATCGATCATTTGTCCTGTACTCATTTCCACTGCTAAAATACCTTTTACCTTCTCCGGTATTTCGTTAAAAACTTTATATGGAAACGGCCATAAAGTCTTTGGACGAATCAATCCTACATTTATTCCCTCTTTTCTTAAATCCAAGACAGCACTCCTGACCACTCTTGAAGTCGTTCCGTAAGCTACTACAACAAACTCTGCATCTTGTAGCTGATAAATTTCATGTTGAACTTCATTTTTTTCAATATCTTTATGTTTCGAATCAAGTCGCCAGTTATGTTCTTCCAGCTCTTCATGCACTATATACAAAGAATTAATACTGTTCGGTGTCCTTTTTTCTTCCGTTCCTGTTACTGCCCAGTCCTTCGGTTTCATAAGTCGATCTTTTATTTCTTTAAATTCAACAGGCTCCATCATCTGCCCGATCATACCATCTGCAGAAATAATAACAGGAATTCTATACCGATCGGCTACATCAAAGGCTTCCATAGTCATATCAACAACTTCCTGAAGACTTGCCGGAGCATATACAATTGTACGGTAATCTCCGTTTCCTCCGCCTCGGGTATTTTGAAAATAGTCGGACTGGGAAGGTTGTATACCGCCTAACCCCGGACCTCCTCTTGATACATTAATTATGACACATGGCAATTCACAAGCCGCGATATATGAAATGCCTTCCTGCTTCAAAGCAATTCCCGGTGATGATGAAGAAGTCATCACTCTGGCTCCCGCACCTGCGGCACCATATACCATATTAATTGCTGCAATTTCGCTTTCTGCCTGCAAAAAACATCCTCCTACTTTCGGAAGTTCCCGAGACATATATTCAGGTATTTCGTTTTGAGGTGTTATGGGATACCCAAAAAAATACTTGCAGCCGGCTCTTATTGCAGCCGCACCAAAAGCTTCATTCCCTTTCATTAATATCTTTGCCAAAAAAATCACTCCCTTATTTCATGGTTTATAGATGATAGATTATAGATTATTGTTTATGGATTAAAGATTGTGGTCCATAGATTATTAATTGTTCATTTGTCAATCCGATAAACAGTTATAACAACATCCGGGCAAATAATAGCACAGCTTGCACATCCTGTGCATTTTTCAGGCTCAATAATGTGGGCAGGGTGATACCCTTTAGAATTAATCCTATTTTTATCCATTTCAATTATTTTCAATGGACATGCCTTTACACACAAACCACACCCTTTACAATAACTTTCATTAAAAACAACTTTGCCTTTTGACATCTTTAAACCTCCCATCATAACTATACATATTCCTTTGCCTTTTCTTCTCCTCTTAATACCCTCAGTCCGCCTTCGGCAAGAGCTTTCATTTCCTCTTCTCCCGGTTTAACGATAATATTCGAAAGGAATTGAATTCTCCTTCGAATCCATTGAACAAACCTCTCATCATATGCAAGTCCTCCCGTCAGCACGACGGCATCAATATCACCCTCAAGAACCACTGCACAACTACCGATTTCTTTTGCCACATTGTAGGCCATGGACTCATATACCAAAGCAGCATATTCATTTCCTGAATCTATCATATTGTTTACCTCACGGCCGTCATTTGTTCCCAGATAAGCTCTCAAGCCTGCTCTCCCTGCCAATTTGCTCTTGACCTCCTCAATATTCATTCCGCCGTAAAAACACATCTTTATCAATTCTCCGGTTGGAACAGTTCCGGCTCGCTCAGGAGAAAACGGTCCGTCACCCAGCAATCCGTTATTGACGTCAATAACCTTTCCTTTCCTATGGGCACCGACAGTAATCCCTCCTCCCAGATGAGCAATAATAAGGTTCACTTCTTCGTAGGATCTTCCCATCTCTTTTGCCACAATCCTTGCAACTGCTTTTTGATTCAACGCATGGAAAAGGCTCTTTCGGTTGATCTCAAGAACACCTGTAAATCGTGCAATTTCCTGTAATTCATCTACGACAACTGGGTCAACAATATAAGCCTTTATGCCTGTTTCTTCCGCAATCCTGCTGGCAATCAACCCCCCCAGATTTGATGCATGCTGCCCCTGCACACCTATTTTTAAATCTTTTATCATTTTTTCATTAACCGCATAGGTACCGCTTTCAAGAGGTCTTAAAAGTCCTCCTCTGGAAATAATGGCTACAAAGTCCTTTATATTGAAATTATTTTTGATTAATGTTTCTTCAATTACTTTTTTCCTAAATTCATACTGATCTCCAATACTATCAAACCTTACAGTTTCCTGGGAATTATGTCTCAAAACTTCAAGAAATATTTCATTATCATCTTCATAGACAGCAATCTTTGTTGATGTTGACCCCGGATTAATGATAAGCATTCTATACATAATCAGACCTCCTCTTCTGTAATATTTGGTATCAGTGTCGCTAAGGCAATGGAATTAAGTTTTGTTTCAGCAGTATCGGCTCTTGATGTTAAGACAATCGGTGCTTTAGCACCCATGATTATTCCGGCACTTTTATAATTCGCAAAATATACCAATGCTTTATAAAATACATTCCCTGCCTCTATGTTTGGAACTATGATAATATCTGCATTACCTGCAACGGGATGTTCAATACCTTTATGTTCTGCAGCTTCTTCCGATATTGCATTGTCTAATCCAAAAGGTCCCCCTACAATACAATTTGAGATTTCTCCTTTATTATTCATTTTTACAAGCTCATGAGCATCCACAGTACAAGGCATTTTAGAATCTACTTTCTCTTTCGCACATACAAGCGCAACCTTCGGGACCTTTATCCCGACAGCTCTTGCAACAGACACGGCATTCAAAATAATATCCATTTTTGCATAGATATCAGGTGCAATGTTCATTCCTCCGTCCGACATAAAAATCAGCCGCTTCATTTGAGATACTTCCGATACTGCTACATGGCTTAAAATACGATTTGACCTTAACCCCGTTTGTGGATTCAATACTTCCTTCAATAATATGGAGGTATCTACTAAGCCCTTCATGAGCACTTGAGCGGTTCCTTCGGATACTGCTATTACCGATTTTCTGCAAGCAGAAACCGGATCTTTTTCATGAATTAATTCATAATCTCTTAAATCGATTTCCAAATCATAAGCCATTTTCTTAATAAGTTGAAGATCTCCTGTCAAGACAGCTTCGGCTATTCCTCTTTCTTTTGCTGCTTCTACTGCAAGAAGTACCTCTTCATCATGAGCAACTGCCACAGAAATTTTTACTTTTTTTTGCTTAACGGTCTTTTCTATTATCTGACTGAAATTTTCCAACATGACATCACCTTTTCATTTTTATTCCTGCCTTTATTCAGTGTAAATGTATAACAGTATAGTTTATAGATTATAGATTTAGAAAAGCAAAGTATATGCCAAAAAAGAAAACAGTTGAATTCTCACTATTTATAAAGAACTCAACTGTTTTTTTATTATGAGATATGCAAAATTTTGCAGTTCATCAATCTTTCATATGTTTTTTTATTAAGTAATAAAGAGTTCTCTCAGAAATTCCCATCTTTTTCGCCGCATCGGCTCTTGTGGTATCAAGGTTAAGAAAGCTCTGCAAGTACTTCTTTTCCACTTTATTGATAAATTCGGTATAAGTCATACTTTCAAATTCTATTCCTTGTTTTTCCTCTTTTGAAGTTTCCTTATGTCTAATAGCAGTAACTTTTTCTTCGATTTTAGGAAGGTGCTTTTCTTTAAGAATACTCTCCTTGGATTCCATATTGATCATCGCTCTTCCAATAAAATTCTCTAATTCCCTTACATTTCCATACCATTGCATATGCATAATTTTATCCACAGCATTATCTGAAATACTCTGAACAAAACGCCCATACTCATGATTGTATTTTCTTATAATATGGTCAAGCAAAAGTGGTATGTCTTTTCTTCTATATCTAAGAGGCGGAATAAAAATCGGGTATACATTTAAACGGTAATATAGATCCTCGCGAAAATTATTCTCGTTGATTTTTCTTTCCAAATCAGAGTTCGTCGCCGCAATGACCCTAACGTCTACAACAATAGTTTCATTTCCTCCTACACGAATGATTTCCTTCTCATGTAGTACTCGGAGAAGTTTAGCCTGGGTTCCCATATTCATTTCTCCAATCTCATCAAGAAAAACCGTGCCCCCATCTGCTCTTTCAAACAGCCCTTGCCTGCCGCCTTTTTTAGCACCTGTAAAAGCCCCTTCTACGTAACCAAAAAGTTCACTTTCAAGAATATTTTCTGATAACGCAGCACAATTAATTTTAATAAAAGGCCTGTTTCTTCGACTACTTTCATTATGAATCGCATGAGCAAATAGCTCTTTTCCTGTTCCGCTTTCACCTCTTAAAAGAACTGTTGCAGGTGTTTTAGCAGCATTTTTAGATTTATTGACAGCATTTTTTATCTGAAGATCATCCCCTACAATATCATCAAAAACGTATTTTGCCTCCTTTTTCCTGAGCATTTGCTTAGTGGCATCCAGCTCATATGTTAACCTCTTGATTTCAGATAAATCATGGATGACTGCAACACTTCCTTTTAACCGGTCTTCCACAACAATAGGTGCTACATCTACAATAACTTCTTTCCTGTTTGGCCCAATCTTCATCTTGGCATTTTTAATAGGTTTTCTTGTTTTCAGTACTTTTAGATGGTTGCTTTCTTCATCTTCCGAAATGTCCACCGTGCAAGGCTTCCCAATCAACTGGCTTGCCTTCATCTCCGAAAGCTGCTCATATGCAGAGTTGACCATGATGCCTATCCCTTTTTCATCAACAACGGAGATAGCATCCTGAGTTGATTGAAAAATAGCCTGTAACAAAACCTGCATTTCTTTCAGTTTAGTATTTTCCGTCAACAATTCATCTAATTCGGTAATATCTCTAAAAACGGCAACTGCACCTATAATGTTTCCCTTGTTATCTTTTACCGGCATTCTATTGGTAATAATGGTAATATCCCCTAAAGGAAGTTTTCTGTTTAATTCTTCTTTTCCAAGTTCAATAATAACAGGCAATCTGGAATTCGGCACAATATCTAAAATATGTTTTCCTAACACCTGAGTATTCTTTCTGTCTAATAATTTTCTGGCTGCATTATTGAAGAAAGTTATGATTCCGTTATTATTTACAGCAATCATCGCATCATGAGTTGAATTAAATATTACTTCAAGATCCCGTCGCATAAGCACCTCCTAAGAATAGATTATGGATTATGGATTATAGATTATGGATTATAG
>CAZKKX010000168.1:0-5615 GCA_964553505.1 uncultured Eubacteriales bacterium
GCTCCAATCCGTTGTAAAACAATAACATGATAATTTAAAAGAATACTTTCATCTAACTCTTTAAAGTGTACGATTAAGGTGTCCGCATATTTTCCCAACCCTTTTGCCAGTTCAAAGCAATGTAATTGTGTACATGGGTCTGATTTGTTTGAATATACAAATAATATCTTTATTTTCATTATCTATTCGCTCCTCAATCGTCTCAAAGAAGCCTCCTTAAGTAATTACTTAATGATTATTTATACTGGTTTATTCATAAGAAGATTATATATTAACCTTTTCAATAATCTTAAAATGATTCTCTTTTATAAAAGAGAATCATTTTTTCCAATATTCATCAGATATTTTCCATAATCAGAATTTTGTTGTGGCAATGCCAATTTTAAAAGCTGCTCTTCGTCTATAAAGCCCTTTCTATATGCAATTTCTTCAATGCATCCAATATAGAGCCTATTGTTTTTCTGGATATTTCTAATATAATTTGCAGCATTTAAAAGAGAATCATGTGTTCCTGTATCAAACCACGCCGTTCCTTTCTTTAGCAATTCTACATAAAGCAGGTCTTTTTTAAGATATGCTTCATTGACTGACGTAATCTCCAATTCCCCTCTTTTGGAAGGGATAATTGTTTTCGCAATTTCTACTGCCTTATTATCATAGAAATAAAGCCCCGGAACTGCATATCTGGATTTGGGATTTTCAGGCTTTTCTTCTATGCTCAGAACCTTTCCACAGTCTCCCAGTTCAACAATTCCAAAATAACTTGGATTGTCTGTGGGATATCCTAATATAGTCGCACCAGTTTTTCTCTTTATGGCATTTTGTATTACTGGCTCAAGTTCATTGCCGTAAAAAATATTATCACCCAGGATCAGAGCAATCTGATCACCATCTATAAAATCTTCTCCTATTATGAGTGCCTCGGCTATCCCTCTGGGTTCATATTGAGCTTTATATGAGAACAACATTCCTAATTGCTCGCCTGTACCGAAAAGCCTTTGGTATAAAGGCAAATCAATATCTGTTGAAATAATAAGGATTTCTTGGATTCCTGCTAACATTAGAACAGATAAGGGATAATATATGACCGGCTTATCATAAACTGGAAGTATTTGCTTTGACAAAACAAGGGTAAGTGGAAACAGCCTCGTACCGCTACCTCCGGCAAGAATAATTCCTTTCACTTTTCTTTTCCTCTCCTGTATCATATAATGCCTTATTGCAATCTCTCACCTCACTTAACTGTCACATATTAAAAATATGATAACCCTGACTACACTTTTATAGTATGAATTGAGGAATTAACATGTTAATTCGGTATCGTTTAATAATGGTAACAACCTAATGTTTTATTCATATATTAGTACTGAAACCAATATGATTACCATTGTCGAAAAACTTCCAAATGAATTTTTTATGCGCATCTGAATATAAAACTTTAAATATAATACCATCTGCTGGAGGTGGAAAGGAAATGTTTAAATCGCTTTTGAAAGATATATCTGTTTTGAAAAACAGATATATCAATCCGAAACAAGACTTCAAAGTAAGCGCCGTAATTTTATGTTATAACGGAGAAAACTATATCGAAAAAAGGCTGGAAAGTATTCTTCAACAATCTTTCAAGCCGTATGAAATAATATTTCTGGATGATGCATCGGCGGATAACAGTGTAAGCATTGCAAATTGTTTATTAAAAAACAAAGGGATAAAGTGCAATATTATTTCTAATAATCAAAACGTTGGCGTCGGACCCCAATTGGTGAAAGGGCTTGAATCTGCTCAGGGAGATTTCATCTGGTTTACGGAACAGGATGATTACTGCAGCAAAGAGTTTCTGGCTAAAATGAAAGGAACGTTTGAAGATGACGATGTTAATATTTCTTACTGCAGGTCCATCCCCATAGATCAAAATCATATTGAGCTTAAACACTATTATAAAGAAAAAAGCCCTTCCCATGACTATTGCATAGACGGCATACAGGAAATGGTAAACGGTCTATGCATCAAAAATACCATTTATGATATTAGCTCCGTTGTCTTTCGAAGAACTGCGTTGATAGGAATTGAAAAAGAAATATCAAAATTCAAAGTATTCTATGATTGGATGCTTTATGCCTATGTACTACAGTCCGGTAAAATCAGCTATTGTTCAGATGCCCTGAATTTCCATATGCGACATACCGACAGCATCATTGCAAAAAACAGACAATCATCAGAGTTTTATGATGATTTATTTTTAGTGAAGAGCTATATCATAGATCATTATACACTCCCAAAACCGATTATGCTGGAAATGCTTTATGAAATAGACAGGGATTATAGAATCCATGGTCGAAAGTCTGATGGATGCTCTGAGATAAAGAAACATCCTTATCTTGGACCAAAATATAATAAGCTTCAAAATAAAATTAAAGAAGCCGACAAAAAAATAACTGTTCATAATATCCCCCAGTATCGGATTAAAACATAAACATAACGTTACTATCGCCACAATCTATATTTGTCAAGAGATTTTAAAAATGAAAGGTTTTTACCTATGTCTAACTTCAAAATATATAAGACAGGAATCAGCGGCTTAATGATAATTGAACCTGTCATCTTCAAAGATAACCGTGGATTCTTTTTGGAAACCTATAACCGTAATGCCTTTAAAAAAATTGGTTTGAATAACTCCTTTGTTCAGGATAATCATTCTCACTCATCTATAGGTGTTCTAAGAGGGCTTCACATGCAAAAAAAACACCCACAGGGAAAACTTGTAAGGGTGTTGAAAGGAAAAGTTTACGATGTTGCTGTGGACACAAGAAAAAACTCCGATACATTTGGAAAGTGGTATGGCATTCTGTTATCTGATGAAAACATGAAAATGTTCTATATCCCGGAAGGATTCCTCCATGGTTTTCTCGTCTTATCCGAAGAAGCTGATTTTACCTATAAGTGCACAGATTTCTATTATCCTGAAGATGAGGACGGTGTTGTATGGAATGATGCATTTCTAAATATCAAGTGGCCGATAACAGATTCGAAGGATATTATTCTGTCAGAAAAGGATAGGCAGCTAAAGAGCTTCACTCAATTCGCAAAAGAACATTATCATTGAGATTTTAAAAACACAGAGAATAATTTATCTCCTGAATAAGCATCAAATCTGGTCCATTCAAACTGGTAAAACTAATTTGGATTACAAAAAGCAGAAACTTCTTTATACTTTTTGTAATCCAATTCTATTTATTTACAAATGATGCCGCCTTCTTTCATCTATGGCAGCTGCTATTATTGCATGAACTGCAATTGCTGCAACCATCCTGTTTCGAAGCTCTAATGATTCGCCATATAATTAACCCGACTGCAGCAAACCCGGCACCCATTAAAAAAATTAATTCACCGTTCATTTTTCTATCCTTTCTTTATAATCCCAATAAACTTCCTCCCTGATAAACAAGGACCGCCATCAACCATCCCAGTATAAGAGTGTATAATACAGCAAAACCCGCCCATCCCCATGAATTTGTTTCTTTTTTTATTGCACCGATAGCAGCGGCACAGGGAATATAAATTAATGTCATCACCATAAAGGCATACGCCGCTAAAGGGGTCCAGGTATTGGCAATAACTTGTGTTAACGCTTCTTCTCCTACGCTATGGATAACTGCAAGAGTAGCCACAACTACTTCTTTAGCCAGTATACCAAAAACCAGTGCAGCCGAAGCCTCCCATGTACCAAATCCTGCCGGTTTAAAAATGGGTGCCATAAAGCTTCCAATCTGCCCCAGCCAGCTGCCCTGGCTTGCATATTCTACCCCTGCGGGCAAACTGGACAACACCCATATTAGAACTACTACTGCAAATATTATAGTTCCTGCCTTGCGGATGTAAGAGCTGCCCCTTTCCCACATATGGATAATAGTACTTTTCAAAGTAGGAATTCGGTAAGGCGGGAGTTCCATAACAAAGTGTGAAGTTTCTCCTTTAAAAAGAAATTTTTTGAATAAAACACCCATGATAATAGCCAAAACAATTCCTAAAAAGTAGAGAGAGAATATGACCAAGCCTTGATTTGCGCTGAAAAAAGCACTTACAAACAGTATATACACCGGAAGCCTTGCAGAACATGACATAAGAGGTGCAATAAGGATTGTTATCATTCTGTCTTTCTTATTTTCCAGTGTTCTGGTTGCCATGATTGCGGGCACACTGCAACCAAACCCTATAATCATAGGAATAAATGATTTTCCATGAAGTCCTAATGAATGCATGAATCTATCCATGATATAAGCTGCCCTCGCCATATACCCACTGTCTTCAAGTATGGAAATGGCAAAGAACAGGAGAAATATATTCGGAACAAATACTAAGACGGAACCAATTCCATTAATAACACCGTCTACCACTAAAGATATTATCATTTCTGATACGCCTATATGCTCAAGACCTGTTCCAAACAAACCGCCCAACCATTCGAACAACCCTTCTATCCACCCAATCATGGGGTCTCCCAATGTAAATGTAAACTGAAATACCACCCACATAGCTGCCAGAAAAATTGGAATACCCAGGAAACGGTTGGTTACAATTCCGTCAATTTTATCCGATAATGACATCTTTTCCTCGACGGAACGATGCCGCGTTACAACTTCTCTTGTGACCCCGCCAATAAAACCATACCTTCTTTCCGCCATAACCGATTCAATATCATCTCCCCACATGGCTTCAAGCTTTTGAACAGCATTATTTCGCATCTTTATAAGCTCATCCGGAAGTTGTACGGACTTAGTTATTCCCTCGTCGCCTTCCAGCATCTTAACGGCAAGCCATCTGGAATCATAGTTTTCGCCACCCTCGCATATACTTACCTTATCTTGTATTTCTCCCAAAACTTTTTCAATCTCTTTTCCGTAATCTATTCTGATCCTGCTTTTATTCGGATTATTTGCCGATAAGGAAATCTGTTGGGAAAGCTCTTGCAACCCCTTCCCTTTTACTGAAATCGTAGGAATAACCGGTACTCCAAGCAATTCTGCCAATTGATCAATATTTATTTCTATATTTCTTTTCTGGGCTTCATCATACATATTCAATGCCACCACTACATTCGCACCCATCTCTATGAGTTGAGTCGTCAAATACAAATTTCTGTCTAAATTGGCAGCATCCACGATATTAACCACAACATCCGGCTTTTCCAATGCAATGTAGTCTCTTGCTACGGCTTCATCTTCTGAATAAGCGCTTAAACTATATGTGCCGGGAAGGTCTACTACCTGAACCTGAAAATCTTGATAATGATACATGCCTTCTTTCTTTTCTACGGTAACACCAGGCCAGTTTCCCACATGCTGGCGGGCACCGGTCAACTCATTGAACATTGTAGTTTTTCCTGAATTTGGATTTCCAGCTAATGCGATTACGATTTTTGATCTACCCTGAATGGTTTTAACAGCCTCCATATTATTACACCTCCGTTGTTAGCTTTGCCTAACTCTCCAAGTAAAATTTTTTATTTCTTTTCCTCTATTAATATTTTATGAGACACACCCCGCCCAATCGCTAAACGTTCTTCACCCAGTGAAATGATCAGCGGGCCGTGAGAATCGTTTCTGATAATTTTTATT
>CAZKKX010000169.1:0-5567 GCA_964553505.1 uncultured Eubacteriales bacterium
CTCCAAAGTCAAGATCTGAGTTGGCAAAAATACATCAAACAGAAAAAGAAAAAATACAGAGTGAAATCAAAAGGGATGAGGAAAGGAAAATCAACTTGAAAAGCAAGATCCGTGATTTAAGTTCCAGCTTGTCCAGTATCACTTATTCCATTATCGTATTTGCCTTTATGCTTGCAGTATTAATGGTATCTATGCTTGTAATATGAAAAATTAATAATATAACCCGTTATCTTAGATGCCTGGGTGGCAGATGCCAAAAGCAAAACCATTCAGTCATTTTGAGATATATCATCTTTTTTCCATGATTTGGGAGGCTTTAATGCCTCCTCTTTTTTTCAGAGGGAGGGATTTAGGTTAAAGAGTATAAATTATAGAGTATGGATTATGGATTCCGCCTTTCTTTTATGATTTCATGTCTTGCATACTCTTCGCCAAAAATCAATACTTCTCTTTCTGAATCCGTGATGTTTGAGTATGATCTTTTTGTCAATGCTGCCAAAACCGCACCTATTGCAAACCAAATAAATACCAGTCCCCACTCATGTGGCCATACAAGACCACCGCTGGGAGCAATGGGAGAATACATAAACAGAAAGAACAGGCTGGTAAAAATTGCTCCACCGCCGATAAACCCACTTCTTTTTACTTTATAAGGTCTTGCGAGATTAGGTTCTTTATTTCTCACCATAATAAAGGATACCGATACCATCAAATAAGCCACGACTGTTCCGAACGCACCTGCATTAACAAACCATACCAAAGCATTTTTGCCTAATAACGGTGATAAAGCGCAAAGAAACCCCACCAAAATGATAGCTGCTGTTGGCGTGTGATACTTCGGGTGTACTTTTCCAAATACAGGAGGCAGCATTTTGGCTCTGCCCATTGCAAATAAAACCCGGGTGCCCCCTAACATAAATCCGTTCCAGCTGGTTAGTACACCGCACAATCCGCCGGCAATCATAATTTTTCCGAAAGTGGGAGAATGAAATGCATATGCCAAGGAGTCGGCAACAGGAATCGCTGCAGAATTTCTAACTTCAGGCGGCGCATTAAGGGCAATGCCTACAATCATAATGATATACCATGATGCTGCCATGATAATTGAAATAATCAATACATTTGCAATCTGCCTCAGAGGAATATTCATTTCCTCCGCCGATTGCGGGATAACGTCAAAGCCGACAAACATTGAAGGCACAGCCAATAAAACAGCTACCGTTCCGGCACCGCCGGTAAAAGACGGCAGCATATTTTTAACACTTCCAAATGCAAGACCTCCAAATATAAAAATGAGTCCTGCCAAAATCAGCCCCACGGTAGCCATAACTTGAAATATGGCAGAAGTCTTTACCCCAAAGTGGTTGACAATGGATAAAACCAATGCACCGAAAATTCCTATTGCCGCCCAGGAAAAATACACAGGATATCCTGCAACATCCCATATGTGACCAATATGAGGAATGGTAAAAACATAATTGATAGCAGTTGCAACGGCAATGGATTCCCACGCCGCAACAGAAATATAAGCAAATGAAATAGCCCATCCCGTGATCCATGACCAGGTATAGCCCAATCCCCTATACGCAAATACCAATTCACCTCCCGCCAAAGGCAGAGCAGGCGTCAGCTCGGCATATACGGTTCCTACAAATATACACATGACGGCACCGATTATGAAAGCTCCTATTGCGCCAAGAACACCGGCCTGCTCCACCCAATACCCGGCAAGCATGACCCATCCCCAGCCGACCATTGAACCAAAGGCCAAAGCAAGTACATCGGTACGTCCCATTACTTTTACAAGTCCATGTCTTTCATCATTCATATCATTACAGCCCCATTCGTCGATTTATGCTCAGCTTTACACCAAAAAATGTGAATTAGTGTTCTATTTTAATCCGTACTCTGTCATCTTATTAAATAGCTGCCTCCTGCTGATACCGAGTTTCTCTGCTGTCTTGCCATAATTATTGCCACAACTTTTCAAAGTATTTTCTATATGCTTAATCTCTATTTCTTTCCTTACATCTTTTAAAGAACGGTTTTGATCAAGATTCAACTCAAAATTCCCACTTTTTGCCCGCAATGACGGAAGACTGCTCTTTTTGATAATTCCGTCCTCCGAAAGAACTACCAAGCGCTCAATAATATTTTTAAGCTCTCGTATATTTCCGGGATAATCGTAGTTTTCAAGAAAGTCAAGTACCTGTTTTTCGACTTTTTTGATGTCCTTTTTCATTTCACTTTGACAATTCTGCAAAAAATAATCCACCAATAAAGAGATATCTTCTTTTCTCCGACGTAAAGGAGGTACTTCGAGAACTATAGTTCCGATTCTGTAAAATAAGTCTTCACGGAAATTGCCTTTCTTTATTTCCTCTTCAATATTTTTATTGGTCGCCGATATCAGTCGGAAATCTACAGATACCGGTTCATTTTTACCAATTCTGTAAATTTGTTTTGTCTCCAAAGATCGTAGGAGTTTTGCCTGAGTTTCAAGTGATACATCCCCTATTTCATCCAGAAACAACGTTCCTCCGTTTGCTGCTTCAAACCGACCGATTCTTTTATTAATTGCACCTGTAAAAGCCCCTCTTTCATGCCCGAAAAGCTCAGATTCCAATAAGTGGTTAGAAAACGCATGACAATTGATATCCATAAACATATGATCGCTTCTGGGGCTGTTGGCATGAATATGCCGGGCTATGACTTCCTTGCCTGCACCGGATTCTCCTAAAATCAAAATATTTACATCACTGTTGGCGGCTTTCTCGGCAATTTTTAATAAATGGTTATACCCGGGATTCTTGCTGTTCAGCATATATTCATTAAAACAACATTTTTCTTTCATATACTTATTTTCAGACATAATTGTTTTCAACTGATTTATTTTTTCAATCTCTATTAATAATTCTTCCGGCTTATCACCTTTTATAAAATATGTGTAAGCACCTTTTTTCATTGCGTCAACAGCATTTTCAATAGAACCGAAAGCTGTCATTATAATGACATAAGTGTCTTCATACTTTTTTTTGATGATTTCGAGAAACTCAACACCATCCATTTCCGGCATAACCAGGTCTGAAATAATTACATCGAAAGTGCTTTTCTCCAATATCGTTAGAGCATCCAAGGCACTGAGACATGTCGTGACTTGATACTCTTTGGCACCTAAAATCATCTCCAGTACATCACAATAATCTCTCTCATCGTCTACAACAAGAATTCTAAGGTTATTCCTCATCTTCATCTCCTTTCTGATTGGGTATTGACATGGTAAAGCAAGTTCCCTCATTGATTTCGCTTTCAACCTGAATATCTCCCCCAAGCTTTTGGATTTCACTATAAACAATATACAAACCTAATCCTGTGCCGTCGCCGCTCTTTTTAGTGGTGAAAAACGGATTAAATATGTTTTCTATAATTCCCTTTGGTATTCCCGTTCCTGTATCACTAAATTTTAGTACAATAATATCTCTTTCCATATAACAGGAAATATGAATGTTGCCTCCATTATCCATTGCATCTATCGCATTGGAAATAAGATTGACAATAATGATTTCAAGAGATTCTGTAATGGTTTTCAACTTTATATTGGATTCGCATTCAAGGTCGACATGAATATTATATCGTCTTAATATATCGTTTTCAAGAGAAATGATTGAAGAAAGAAAATCAAATAATATGACTTCTTCCCATTTGTTACTGGATATCCTGGAGAAGTTCAGCAAATTATTAATAATATTTCCTGATTTTTCTACTGAACTTTCAATGACATCCAAGGCTTTGTTTCTAACTTTTTCATTATTGATATCACTATTTTTTAATACATAAGAATAATTTCGAATCAACCCCAAAGGATTTCGAATCTCATGGGCAACGCCCGCTGCCAACTGACCTACCGCTATCATTTTGTTATCTTGGAGCATTTGCCGCTCCGCCGCTTTGGCACGACTGACATCATTTAACATAATCAGCTCTTTTGTTACCCTGTCTCTGGCATCTTTAAGGGGGAAGGTGGACATTTCAAATATCCTTCCATCATAATGAATTTCTGCCTTCCCTTCTTTTTCTAAATCAAAAGTCGCATCAACAACACTTTTTACTATCTTTCTCATATTATTATTGATTCTGAGCACATCAAACAATTTTTTACCAATGACATCTCTCTTTTGCACCTCTAATTCTCTGCTGAAAGCTTTATTTACATTTAAAATGTGACCTTTTCTATCCAGTTCTATCATAAAATAAGAAACACCGTCAAAGGTAGTCTGAAGGTCATTTTTACTTATGGTGAGCTGTTCCATTCTTTTTCGCAGTTCGAAATACATACTCTTATTGGATTCATAAAAATAATAGAATAAAATAGCTGCTGCCGTAAACATAATCAATATCATAATGGCAATTCTGTCTGAGATATTATCATGTACCAAAGAAGATGAGAATCCAAACCATTTTAGCTGAAGTAACTCGATATAATCTTCTGATGCAATATTCTGAACCGTTTTATTCAATATACTCCAGAGGATTTCATTTTCATCAGATACACCAAAAACATAATTTTTTTCATATACCTTTACCGGAGAGATATAATAATAATCATAAATTTGTTTTTCTTTTAAATAGTAAGCAATGACTGTTTCTTCACCTATTATGGCATCTGCTTCATTTTTCGCTACCAATTCAATAGCCTTCGAATAATTATCTGCCGTCACATATTGAACATGACTTTGTTTTCCGGATTTTGAAATATTCTGTTCATCATTGATTGTTACGATAGTTCCCCCATTCAAGCTGTTTATATATTCAAAATGATCATTTTTCCTTGAACAAAGTACACCCCACGATTTTATAATTGGAAATGTGAATCTTGCATACGATGCCCTTTTCAGTGAGTGCGTCATAATTGCAAAATCTATTTCCCCTCTAACAAGCTGGTCGTCTATCACTTTTTCATTATCTAAAAATTGAATCTCTATTTTTTTATCGATCTTATCTGATACTTTATCAACAAAATCGGCAAAAAAACCTTCGTATCTGTTTTTATTCTCAAAGCCTAAGGGTGCAAAATTCGGATTCGCACCAAAAACCAGTTTTTCCTGACCCCTGAGCCATTGTTTTTCTTCTTCAGTCAGTTGTTTAGCAGGTCCGAAATACTTGCCATATCCTTCGTGGTATTTTTCCTGAGATTGTTGATACAAAAGCATGATTGCAATTGTTCCTATCAGAAAACATATAAAAATAACTCTGTTCTTCATTAGCTATTCCCCGTTTTATAATAATTTTTTACCGGTTTTCTAAATATTCAATCATTGCTAAATTCATGTGATAAAAAATATTATAACATAAATTCGGGTGTATTACAGTTTTGTGCAAGCTTAGACAAAATCCAAAAAAAGGTTTTGCTTTCGCAAAACCTTTGAGATTGTTGAAAAAGCCTACAATCTCCAGGCTTTTGAAAAATTCGAAGTTCAAGGCACGCTGAGAGCGAGCAGTGGAGCTTACTTCAAGTAAGTGAGCATGTTCGCTTGAAAGCAGCAACGCAGAAATTCGGAGATTTTCAA
>CAZKKX010000170.1:0-5434 GCA_964553505.1 uncultured Eubacteriales bacterium
GACGGGCGGCTTGGAGAGCAGAACAACAAGAATATAGATTAAGAGCACTTTTACTTCCGTTTAAACTCAGCGGTCAGCCGCAAGGGCTATAGCTGTAAATGTTTTCCCTGCCAGCTGTTCCTTTTTCTCAATTCAGCATCAATACCGTTTAAAACGCTTTTTTTATCTGTACTCCATTTTGGTGCGATAAGCATTTTTCTTGGAGCATCTCCCGTTAATCGATGAATGGTTATTTCACTCGGAAGAATTTCAAGGGCATCCACTATAAGATTTGTATACTCTTCTTTATTTAAAGTATTAAACATATCTTGATAATACATTTGACATAAAGGAGTATCTTTTAACACGTGAAGAAGATGGATTTTTACACCAAAAATATTTTTTGAGGATAAATAACATACAGATTGCAGCATATCGTGTTTTGTTTCAGAAGGAAGCCCCATTATCAAATGAATTACTGTACGGATATTTCTTTGGTTTAACTCTGTAAGAGCTTTTTCAAACACTTTTAGAGGGTATTGGCGATTGATTAATTGGGCTGTTTTTTCGTGTATGGTTTGGAGTCCCAATTCCACCCAAAGATAGGTTTTATTATTTAAGTCGGAAAGCAGCTCAAGAGTTTCACCGGAAAGGCAATCGGGTCTTGTAGCAATAGCTAAACCTATAATAGACGGATATGTCAATGCGTTGCAATATGATCTTTTTAGCGTTTCTATATCAGCATAGGTATTGGTATAATTCTGAAAGTAGGCAAGGTATTTTCCTTTAGGCCATTTGCGTTTTAATAATTGTATTTGTGAATCTACTTGATCATGTATATTTAATTGCCGGGATGAAGCATAGTCTCCCGAACCTCCGCCGGAACAAAAAATGCATCCATTGCTGCTCAAAGTGCCGTCCCTGTTGGGGCATGTAAAACCGCCATCCAAAGACAGCTTTATAAGCTTACATCCAAATCTATTTTTTAAATATCCTCCTATGGCATTGTATCTTTTGTTATCGGGAAACATTTCATGCAGCCTCTCTTCTTTTGCCGTTATTTTTCTTAACACCATCAATTATATATAGTATACTTGATTTTTCATCAAATCAACTAATGGTCGCAATTCCTTGATTAAAAATCGTTTAAATATCTTTGGAAACTCATCGAAACCTTAGAAAATATGAAAGAGACCGATTGTTTAAAACTATCGAAGCAGGAACCGCAGTTGTTGTTTTTCTGTGCCTATTATGGTATAATATAGAAAAAATATTAGTAAGTTTTATCTTATCATTACTTAAAGGATTTCTTAATTACTTGTCTGGATACAATCTGTCTTAAGAGTTATATCTATTTATTTAAAGGAAAGGTTACCACATATTTAGAAGAATACGCATATTTACAATAGTTTGATAAAATTTTTTGAAAAAGTTGTTTACATATTGGCTCATTTAATATTTTTTAACACCTCTGCTAATAAACAATTACATAATATGTCTATGTATTTGTTTTATTATATTTTCCACATTAAGATTAATTTATAAAGGAGGCATATATAATGAGCAGAATAATTCGATGCGGATTGACTCAGACCCATCATGACGTGAATGGTAATGAGCCTGTCAAGAAACACAGAGAAGCTGCAATTAAAAAACATTTAGAGCTTATTGAAGAGGCAGCAAAAAAAGATGTTAAAATACTTTGCTTTCAAGAGGTTTTTAACGGTCCATATTTCTGTGCCGAACAGGAGAAAAAATGGTATGATTTGGCTGAGCCGGTTCCAGATGGTCCAACCGTAAAATTAATGCAGGAGCAGGCGAAAAAACATAAAATGGTCCTTATAGTACCTCTTTATGAAGAAGCAATTACCGGTGTGTATTTTAATACTGCGGCTGTTATTGATGCAGATGGTGAATATTTGGGGAAATATAGAAAAACACATATACCTCATGTTGGAACAAAAGATGGATATGGTTTCTGGGAAAAATTCTATTTTAAACCAGGCAATTCCGAATGGCCTATATTTGAAACTGCTTATGCAAAAATCGGAATATATATCTGTTATGACCGACATTTTCCTGAATGCGCAAGAATGTTGGGCCTGCAAGGTGCAGAGATTCTGTTTAATCCGTCTGCAACAGTTGCCGGAACATCAGAATATTTATGGAAGCTGGAACAGCCTGCACAGGCCGTTGCAAATGTTTTGTATATCGGAGCCAATAATCGGGTGGGATACGAACCTCCATGGAATATGGGAGAATTTTATGGTCAAAGTTATTTCTGCAATCCGAAAGGTCAGTTGATTGCGGAAGGAAGCAGAGATAAAGATGAATTGGTAATAGGAGATCTTGATTTGGATATGATAAAAGAAATCAGAAATAATTGGCAGTTCTATCGGGACAGAAGACCTGAAATGTATTTCGTGGATGAAGTTGAATAGAGATAATAAGTTAAGAATAAAATATTAATAATTATTAAGGAAAGGATTTTATGCTTTGCATGAAATCCTTTCCTTATATTTTCAATAGAAGTATGAAAAGTCTATTATAATGATAAAAATATTATGTGTAAATAATCATAGTTCTTTCTATCATTTTTTGATACAGGCTGTTGAAGGATATCGATTTATGATATATTAAATATGGAATTGATTTACAACATAGAAAAGAGAGAAAAATGAATTACAAGGATATTTATAAACGAAACCTTGATACTAACAGAATCATAATTGACGTTGCATTGGATGATTATTATGATTTTTACAATGAATGGGATAAGGCGAAATTTAATATAAGAGATTTAAATCCGGAGTTGGTGAGTTTTCTTGAAACTTGTGTTAAGCAAATTCCATCCAAGGAATTACTGGAGTTACGACTACATATTGAAAATGATCCGGCTGATATTAAGTCCGAAGAAGAAGTAAAAGAAAGTTTTTACCATTATTATAATATGGAGATTGATGAAATTAAGAAGATTCTCAGAAGAATCTATAAAATTGCGGCTATGAGTATTAGTATTTCATTGTTTATGCTTATTTTTGTGTATTTTGCGGAAGGCGATATGAAAGAAGGCCTGTTGGCATATACCATTATTAACGGTTTTGAAATCGGAGGATGGGTTTTTATGTGGGAGGCTTTTTATGGCATTGGATTTGAAAGAATCAATGAGAAGAAAAAAATACATGAATTGAGAAGGTTGTCGTCTGCAGATGTATCTTTTGTGTATGCAAAGGAGTGAAGAGATTGAGATTTTTCGCCAGCCGGCTGCTATCTATGATTGTTAGTTTGCTTCTTATCATAACCATAACATTTATATTGCTTCATATTATCCCCGGTGGACCATTTTCCGGTGAAAAGGCTCTTCCTGTAGCGGTGAAAGAGGCTCTTGAAGAAAAATACAGTTTAAATGATTCTCTTTGGAAGCAGTATTGGGAATATTTAAACGATGCAATCAAACTTCAACTGGGACCTTCATTTCAAAAAAAAGGATATACGGTCAATGAACTGATTGCATCTGGATTTTCTGCATCGGCTAAAGTTGGTGGTTTGTCGATAATAGTCTCTCTTCTCATTGGAATTCCATTAGGCATTGTGTCTGCGCTCAATTATAAAAAATGGCAGGATAAATTGGCTATGTTAATTTCAATAATTGGAGTGACTATGCCAAGTTTCGTTTCAGGAACTTTAATTATATATTTTTTTGGCGTAAAACTTAATTTTATTCCTACTTTTGGGTTAAATGGGTGGATGTCTTATATTGGACCGGTTATGACACTCTCGCTTTTTTCTATTGCTTTTATTTCACGTCTTATGCGTTCCAGTATGCTTGAAGTGCTTCAAAAAGAATATGTCACGACGGCCAGAGCAAAAGGACTTTCCTGGTTTAAGATAATTGGCAAACATGTATTAAAGAATGCTATGATTCCAATTATTACATATGTAGGACCTATGAGTGCTGCTGTGTTAACAGGAGCTTTTGTTACTGAGAAGATTTTTTCCATTCCCGGAATGGGAAAAATGTTTGTTGAAAGCGTAGGGAATCGTGATTATACAGTGGTAATGGGGGCGACTATTTTTTATGCAGTTATTCTTATTACTATGAATTTAATGGTGGATATCGTTTACAGTATCTTAGACCCCAGAATAAGAGTACACAAGTAAGAAAGGAGCATATAAATGTCTATGACCGATATTTCTTCAGATCTTTGGGAGCCTTTAAAAAAGGAAGAGAGATATTGTGAAGGAGTGGTACAATCCAACGTAATTTTTCACAATAATAGATGGTATAAGTTTAAGAAAAATAAGCTGGCATTGATAAGTCTTATCGTTATTTTGATAATTTTATTGTTTGCTGTTATTGGACCCTATCTTTCACAGTATACTTATTCGGAACAAGATCTTACTAATGCTAATCAAGGTCCGAGTTTTAAGCATTGGTTCGGAACGGATAGCCTTGGTCGGGATCTTTTTATAAGAGTTGCTTATGGTGCAAGAATATCCCTTTTTGTCGGAATGGCAGCAACTTTGGTAAATATTGCAGTGGGAGTTTTTTATGGAGGCATTTCCGGTTACATTGGAGGAACTACCGATCATATCATGATGAGAATAGTTGATATTATTGATACAATTCCGTTAGTGCTCTATGCGATTATATTTATGGTGTTATTGGAACCGGGATTGGTCAGTATTATTATTGCATTGAGTATGGTTTATTGGGTCAGGATGGCCCGGATCGTCAGAGGGCAGGTGTTAAATCTTAAGGAACAAGAATTTATTATAGCCGCAAAAACTTTAGGAGCGGGATTTTCAAGAATATTATTGAGACATTTGATACCAAACACCATTGGACTTATTATTGTTACAATAACGATGATGATCCCCGAAGCCATATTCATAGAATCCTTCTTGAGTTTTATAGGATTGGGTGTTTCTTCGCCAATGGCTTCATGGGGGTCTTTAGTTGCCAATTCAATCGGAGGAATCAGATCCTATCCATATCAGTTGTTTTTTCCTTCTATTGCGATATGTATAACCATACTTGCATTTAATCTTCTTGGAGATGGGTTGAGGGATGCATTTGATGCGAGAACAAGAAAGTAATAGAGGTGACACAAGGTGGCAGGTAGAATTCTGGAGTTGAAAAATTTAAAAACTTCTTTTTTTACACAAGCAGGAGAAGTTGAAGCAGTAAGGGGAATATCGTTTCATGTTGATAAAGGGGAGGCAATTGGAATCGTAGGCGAATCAGGAAGCGGGAAAAGTGTTACTGCTTTATCGATAATGAAACTTTTGCAGGCTCCTGGAAAAATTACAGGAGGACAAGTCTTATTTAAAGGGAATGATCTTGTTAAAAAAAAGGATAGAGAGATGAAGAACATTCGAGGTAATGAAATGTCTATTATTTTTCAGGATTCAACAATGTCTTTGAATCCTGTTTTCACTGTGGGAAATCAGG
>CAZKKX010000171.1:0-5430 GCA_964553505.1 uncultured Eubacteriales bacterium
CCTAAAGACCAACTTTACCGGCTTTGCTATTTGTCATTTTAAGGAGTTCTTTAGCTTTTTTGATTCTTACATTGGTAAGATACTGTATAAATGTTGTACCGGTTTCCCTACTAAAAATGGTACTCAAATGACAGTCGCTGATATAAATTTGAGATGCTACCCGTCGAAGAGATATATTAGAATCTGAGTAATTTGAATGGATATAGTTTTTCGCTAATTCAACCAATTCAACATGATTTCTTTTTTTGCTGCTGGTTCTTAGCTCTAAGGCACATAAGCATATTTCCTCCATGTACTTCTGAAGCTTTTCTACGGAGTCTAATTCAAGTGCCGTCTCTTCGATTATAGAAGATTTGGGAATGATATCGTGATCATCATTTCCCATCTCAGCCAAAAATGTTCCATATATAAGATTGATTCGTATTGCAAGGTAAATGCTCCACACCGGGCTGATAGGTATATTTTTGATTTTAATAAAGTAATCTCGTATAATTCTTAGCACAACTTCCGTTGATTCGCACCTCAGCGCCTCCAGTATCTCATTATCATTAAACTTTATATATTGGCTTTGATCACATGTCATATTCCTAATTTCTTCACCAAGTATTTCTTCATATTGATGTATGGCAATCTCAGAAATGTCATGTTGAATGATTTCCCTATAGGACCTTGAAATTTCATGTAGTCGGTTTTGAATTTTTCCAAATTCTATTGAGTATTTATCGCTATCTATTTTTGCCAAATGTTTATTTAATAATAACTTCAGTATTTTATAATCTTCTTCGACTTGTTCATTGGTGTCTCCCTTTACAATCAGAACAACTTCTCGAAAGCTCCGATTGACTTTTATAACGTCAGGACGCCCAAGTATTGATTTTTCAATTGCCTCTTGAAGAAGTGCACTGGTATGTGAATTCCAGCTGCTATCGACTTTATATCGAATACTTATCAAACCATATCTTTTTGCATATAGATCCAAATCAAGGGTTGCAAGTAACCCTGCCACTTGATAAGGCGGCACCGTTTCCATCAGAATTTCATTCAGAACCTTTTCTTTGTGTAATTCCGCATTCTCCCTTTTATAGTTATTTGTCGTATTGATAAATTCATTGTATCGCTTGTCCTGATCGATTAATCTTGCTACTTTTAATAGTGCATTAAGCAGATCATTTGAATTAATAGGTTTTAGCACATATTCCTCTACACCAATTGAAATGGCCTGCTTAGCATAGTAAAAATCGTGATGCCCGCTGATGATAATGATCTTGATCTGAGGTATGGTCTTCTTTATATATCTGCTTAACTCAAGACCGTCCATAAATGGCATTTTAATATCTGTAATCAAAATATCCGGGCGTATTTCTTCAATTAAAGGAATCGCCATTTCCCCATCCGGTGCTTCTCCGCAAAAGTCAAACTCTGTTTCTTTCCAAGGAACTCTGTCCCTTATGCCTTCTCTTACGACAATTTCATCTTCTGCTAAAAAAACTTTATAATTCATATTCTCTCCCCCTATGATTTGTTTTGTATAGCAAAAGTTGCTGGCTTCCGTTTAATAATTGGAAAAATCACGGTAACTGTTGTCCCTTTATTATATTCGCTGGCTATAGATAGACCATATTTGCTACCGTAATATAGTTTGATTCTTTGATTAACATTCAACAATCCGAACCCGCTATTCATATTAAATGTATTTTCCTCTTGTGAAATCTCCTTTACTAACTGAGATAATCTCTCTTTTGTCATGCCTATCCCATTATCCGTTACCTCTAATTGGATTTTATCATCCTTTATTCTTTTCCCTGTTACTTTTATCTTTCCTCCGCCACGTTTATTTTTCAAGCCATGATACAAAGCATTTTCTACCAAGGGCTGTATAACCAATTTTAAGACACTAAAATTCATAATTTCAGGATCGATGTCGATTTCATACTCCAAAATATCCCTATACCTGACTTTTTGTATGGACAAATAACTTTCAACATGAAGAATCTCTTCATGTACAAAAATCCATTCCTTTCCTTTGCTGAGAACTATTCTAAAAAAATTAGAAAGATTTTGGGCGATGTTAACGACATCCTTCTTTTTATCAGCTTCTGCAGTCCATACGATAGCATCCAAAGTGTTATAGAGAAAGTGTGGGTTGATTTGTGCTTGCAAGGCTTTAAATTCAAGTTTTTTAAGATTTTCCTGCTGCATGGCATTTTTGTTCATCAGTTCACTTATATTGATGATCATACTGTTAAAGCCTTTACTCAAGCTGGAAAACTCATCATTGTATTTATACGTCGCCTTGACATTAAAGTTCCCTGCCTCCGCCATCTCCATTTTTTCTAGTAAATCCAGTATAGGATCTGCTATAGTTCGTGTAATCAACATATAAAGAAGAATAACACCGGCTACAAGAAATACTTCAAGTATAATCGTCCACTTCCGTATATCTAAAGCGGTATCCATAATTTCATTAAATTTGACTATGCCGATGATTTTCCAATCTGACAAGTCCAGCTTGTTATAAACGATAAAATACTTTTCATTATTGATCCTTTTAACAAAATACCCTTCATTATTTTTATCTGTTTCTCTGACGACTTGTGTTCTAACCTCATGTTCATTTAAATGAAAACGAGGGTAGTACACAAAATTCCCATCCTGATCTGCAACTATAAATTTACCTGTATCTCCTATTTTAATATTACTGCAAATATTTTCTATTACTTTCCTTTCCATATCGACTAAAATAAGCCCTTTAACTTCACGCGTCACTTCCCTGCGGATAACTTTAGCAACAGAAATCATGCCTTTTGAATTAATACGGCGAAGCCTTCGGCTATGTACCGTATCTTCAACAAATATATGCGGTTTTAAAGGATTTGAAAGGGCAGTCTGAAACAGGCGGTTATCTTTCAGGTCATATGTATAATCATAAACACCTTTACGGCTGCTTATACTCCTTCCATTGATGCCTATAACATTGATGTCCTGAACAGCATTTTCATTGTAGATATTTCTGTATAAATTAAAGAGAGTGCCCAGTTCCTTTGCATATTCATATTTAAGATCCGGA
This sequence comes from uncultured Eubacteriales bacterium, assembly GCA_964553505.1. Classification (GTDB taxonomy): domain Bacteria; phylum Bacillota; class Clostridia; order Peptostreptococcales; family JAAYPU01; genus JAENZQ01. The sequence goes on from CAZKKX010000171.1 coordinate 3,068, forward strand.
TCAGTCTCATCCAGGTAATTAAATACCAGCGATTCTTCTCCTGCATCTAAAATTGTATCTATATTGCTGAAAAGCAATTCCAAGTTACTATTTAACTGATTTGCTATCTCTGATGTATATCTTGATTCTGTCTCCTGTATAGCATTTGAATAGCTATTATAAGATATGATGCCAAGAATGCCCAATGGTAGAATTGCAAACATAATAAAAACAACAAGTATCTTGAGCCTAATACTCATTTTGATTTTATCAGATATTTGAGATGACAGTGTTTTGAGTGACTTCATGATTATTAGTTCCTCAATAATATATTATCACCTAATTAATGGTTGCCGATCTAATAATCTCTTCTTCCGAAAATCTATCCTTTAGATGTTCAGATACTATTCTGCCTTCCCTTACCACCAGAATCCGGTCACAAATGCCTATCAATTCCAAAAGTTCAGACGAAATAAAAATAATGCCCACACCCTTCTGGGCCAACTCATTTATGATTGTATAGATCTCATATTTTGCACCGACATCTATTCCCCGTGTAGGTTCATCAAGAATAACAATTTCCGGATTTGCACTTAACCATTTTGCAATTACTGCTTTCTGTTGATTCCCCCCACTAAAGCTTTCCATCAAACGTTCCGATAGTGCAGGTCTAATTTGTAGATTCTCTATTAATTTAGAAACTGTTGAATCCTTTTTTTTCTTAATGATGGTACCTAATTTGCAAAATTGACTCAGCGTTGCCAAACAGATATTATCACTGAGATTTAGTTTTATTACAAGGCCTTCTTTTTTTCGATCTTCAGGAAGCAATGCAATCCCTTTTTGTATGGCATCAGAAGGATTTTTGATATTCGCTTTCTCTCCGCTGATAAAAATCTCTCCATCATCGGTTTTAAGTGCTCCGAAAATACCCTTCATTATTTCACTTCTACCTGCACCTACTAATCCTGAAAATCCCAAAATTTCGCCTTTCGACAGCTTGAAGCTGATATCATAAAAAATCTTTTCCTTTTTTAAGTTCTTTACCTCCAAAATATTATCTTGATCCTGCATATGCTTCTTCTCCGGATAATAGTCAACAAGATCACGTCCAACCATTAATTTGATAATATCCTCTTTAATGACATTATAGCTTGAATTATCCAGAGTATCAACGTTTTTGCCATCTCTCAAAATCGTGATCCGATGACAGGTAGATACAATTTCCTCAAGTCTATGAGAAATATAGATAATACTGATTCCTTTTGCAAGTAATTGATTTATCAATTCAAAAAGAGCCTTTGTTTCCTTTTCGGACAGAACAGCTGTCGGCTCATCCATTACTAAAATATCGACATCATTAAAAACCGCCTTCCCTATCTCCACTAATTGTTGAATTGCAATACTACAACTGGAAATTAATCGTTGGCAGTCATAATTTTTAAGACCCAGCCTCTCCATTGTTCTTTTGGCCTCTTTATTCATTTCTTTTTTATCCAATCCTGCGCCTTTTTTGATTTCTTTCCCAAGAAAAAGATTTTCTGTAATACTTAATTCCGAAACCAAATTAAACTCCTGATATATGATACTTATTTTATTTCTAATGGAATCTAAAGGGTTTTCAATTCGGACCACTTCACCATTTATTAATATCTCTCCCGTATCGGGAGCATAAATACCTCCCAATATTTTCATGAGTGTGCTTTTCCCTGCACCGTTTTCTCCACAAATCGCATGAAATTCTCCCTTTTTTAGATGAAAAGAGACATTATCCAGTGCAACAACACCGGGAAAGATCTTCGTAATATTGTTCATTTCCAATATATTTCCATTCATTACGACCCCCTCCTAATTCACTTCATTATTAATATTATAGTAGAATCTCAATTAAATGAAAATTAAGATTCTTTTTTAGATATAGAAATTTATTCTTTTGAATTTCTGCTCCAATGACATTCTCCTTAGAACCTATATTAAATATAATGCATATTATATTATAAAGTCTAAAAAGGAATGAGTAATATGTATAATGTTGATAGGGGATATTCAAATCCTTACGGTGGAAACACACCCTGGAATTTCTTCGGCTATATGTATAATCCTTATCATGGTTATCAATATCCTTACCAGGATAAAGTACCTATTAATAATCCGGAGCATTCTAATCTATACATTGAACTAAAAGATTATGGGAACCAACCGTTTGTAGTCGATATAGAAAAAGTTACAAAACAAAACAATACTTTTCGTACCGCTTTATGGACAGGAAAACATCTGCAGCTTACCTTAATGAGTATCCGTGTCGGTGAAGATATAGGATTAGAGGTTCATCCGAACCTTGATCAATTCGTACGAATCGAGGAAGGCCGAGGGCTTGTTAAAAT
>CAZKKX010000172.1:0-5393 GCA_964553505.1 uncultured Eubacteriales bacterium
ATGAGCATATCGATTTACCTGAGGACTGCCGCTACTTTGCCATGGCCTATCTTCCGGGACAATATGATCAACGGGCGGATTCGGCAGCCCAATGTGTTCAGATCATCAGCAAAAAAGATAAACCTGTAGTAAGATCGGCTAAATTGATTGTATTGATAGGGAATATATCCGATGAAGAATTTGAAGGAATAAAGCATTATTGTATAAATCCGGTGGATTCACACGAAGCAGAGCTTGAAAAGTCTCAAAGTTTAGCGTTGGAATTAGAAAGCCCTTCAGAAGTTTCGGTTATCCATGGGTTTACCCTTATGGATGAATCCCAATTGGAAAAAATGAGTGAAAAAATGCAACTGGCGATGAGCAAAGAAGATTTGAAATTTATCAGAAACTTCTTTAAAAATGATGAGAAAAGAGATCCCACCATTGCTGAGATCAGAGTTTTGGATACTTATTGGTCCGACCATTGCAGACATACTACATTCCTCACGGAAATAACAGAGGTGAAATTCGAGGAAGGTCAGTATAAAAAGATTTTAGAGAATACTTATTCTGATTATATTACGATTCGAAAAGAAATGTACAAAGATAAAAGAAAACCCATGTCCCTTATGGATATGGCGGTTATCGGAATGAAACATCTGAAGATGAAGGGGAAGCTTGATGATTTAGATGAGTCAGAGGAAATAAATGCCTGCAGCATTCGAGTCAAAGCAGATGTTTCCGGAAAAGAAGAAGATTGGCTGGTTATGTTTAAAAACGAAACCCATAATCATCCTACTGAAATAGAGCCCTTTGGCGGAGCAGCTACTTGCCTTGGTGGCGCTATTCGAGACCCTCTTTCAGGAAGATCTTATGTATATCAGGCAATGCGTGTAACAGGGAGCGGTGATCCACGAGCAAAAATAGAAAATACTTTGCCCGGCAAACTTCCGCAGAAAAAAATTACCATAGAAGCAGCCCAAGGATACAGTTCATATGGCAACCAGATCGGTTTATCTACCGGACAAGTTTCAGAAATCTATGACGAGGGATTTGTTGCCAAAAGAATGGAAGTGGGTGCGGTTATAGGAGCTGCTCCAAGAGAAAATGTCATAAGGAAAAAACCTGAAAAAGGAGATCATATCGTATTGGTAGGAGGAAGAACAGGAAGAGACGGATGCGGCGGTGCAACGGGTTCGTCCAAGGAACATACGGAAGAATCCATATCAGCCTGTGGTGCGGAAGTTCAAAAAGGCAATCCTCCTACTGAAAGAAATATTCAGAGGCTTTTCAGAAGAAAAGAAGTTTCGACTCTAATAAAACGATGTAATGACTTTGGTGCAGGTGGTGTATCTGTAGCCATTGGCGAGTTGGCTGATAGTATAGAAGTCGATTTGGATTTGGTTCCCAAAAAATATGAAGGACTTGACGGTACGGAATTAGCGATTTCCGAATCTCAAGAGAGGATGGCAGTAGTGGTATCAGAAAAAGATGTCCTTCAATTTATTAAATATGCAGATGAAGAGAATTTGGAGGCGGTTTCTGTTGCAAGAGTAACAGATGACGGCCGATTTAAAATGAAATGGAAAAATAAATATATATTAGACCTTAAACGAGATTTTCTCGATACCAATGGTGTCAGCCAAAAAACGAAAGCAACGGTTACCATGCCTTTGGATGATGAAAACTACTTTAATAAACATAAAAAACGACCAGGAAAAGTCAAGGATCTATGGCTGGAAGAAGTCCGGGATTTAAATATTGCAAGCCAAAAAGGATTGGTTGATCGGTTTGACAGTACCATAGGTGCTAAAACGGTGCTTATGCCTTTAGGTGGTAAATATCAACTGACACCTGCCGAAGGTATGGCTGCAAAACTTCCGGTATTGGAGGCTGATACTGAAACAGCCACTTTGATGACTTATGGATATGATCCAAAAATATCAAAATGGAGCCCATACCACGGCGCTCTTTATGCGGTCATAGATTCGGCAGCGAAAATAACTGCAATGGGCGGCGATTATTCCGAATGCAGACTGAGTTTTCAGGAATATTTCGAGAAATTAGGAAATGATTTTACAAAATGGGGAAAACCATTTGCAGCGTTGCTGGGAGCATTCAAAGCCCAGGAAGAATTACAAATTCCAGCAATTGGCGGGAAAGACAGTATGTCGGGGACCTTTATGGATTTGAATGTACCTCCCACACTTATATCCTTTGCTGTAAGCACTGCTTCTGTGGAGAATATTATTTCGCCTGAGTATAAAAAGGAAAATAGCAGAATCGTTTATGTTTATTGCGGCAGAGATGAAAGCGAAGTGATAGATTTTGAAACCTTCAGAATTAACATGCAGAGGATCCATCAGCTGATAAAAGAAGGCAAGGTACTTTCTGCCAAAACGGTAGGCTATGGCGGCATAGCAGCAGCAATCACCAAAATGTGCATGGGGAATATGATTGGCGTACAGATAGAAGGGTTATTAAAAGAGGAAATATTTGAACCGGCATACGGCTCCATGCTCCTTGAGATACAAGAGAACGAAAACATACTTGAAATGTTTAAAAATATCGACCATAGAGTGATTGGAAGAACGGTTTCGGAAAAAACTATAAGCGTTGCCGGAGAGAAGATGGAACTGGATTTGCTTTATAGAAAATGGGCTGCTCCATTGGAGCAGATATTCCCTACGAGAGATAGTGATTTGGCTGCATCAGGTTTAGAAGGGCAGGAGACTGAAAAAGAAAAGATAGAAGACAAAATATATAATAACAGGAATCATCGAAAAGCAAAAACACATTTCTCGAAGCCAAAAGTATTGATCCCATTTTTTCCGGGGACAAACTGTGAAGTAGATTCAAGACTTGCATTTGAAAAAGCGGGAGCAGACGCCAAAACATTGATGTTTAGAAACTTGACGCCCAATGCCATAGAAGAATCCATCGAGGCGTTGGTAAAAAGCATCAAATCTTCTCAGATTATCATGATACCCGGCGGCTTCAGCGGCGGAGATGAACCGGAAGGTGCCGCGAAATTCATAACCTCGGTATTCAGGAACTCGAGCGTTTCAGATGCGGTCATGGAACTTATCAATAACAGAGATGGTTTAATATTAGGAATCTGCAATGGGTTTCAGGCACTTATAAAACTGGGACTGGTGCCATATGGAGAAATAAGAGATATTGGAGAAGATGATCCCACACTTACCTACAATCGTATAGGAAGACATGCATCTTGCTTGGTTCGTACAAAAATTACTTCGGTAAAATCCCCATGGTTTAATAATGTAAACCCGGGAGATGTACACACCATTCCTATTTCCCACGGGGAAGGACGTTTCATCAGTACGTATGAACTTTTGAAAGAGATGGATTCCAACGGACAGATTGCTACAAAATATGTTGACTTTAACGAAAAACCGACTATGGATATAAGATTTAATCCAAATGGTTCTGTTGGTGCTGTCGAAGGTATTACCTCTCCGGATGGACGTATATTAGGAAAAATGGCACATTCTGAAAGAATAGGAAGGTATCTCTACAAGAACATAGAAGGCAATATGGACCAAAAGATATTTGAGGCAGGCGTAAATTATTATAAATAAACAAAAAACACGAAACGTTAGGGACGGTTCTTTTTGTTTACTCAATTGCTTAGGGTAACAAAAAGAACCGTCCCTAACGTTTCGGGTAACAAAAAGAACCGTCCCTAACGTTTCGCCGTTTCATTTCAGCATTTTTTTGTTTTCAATTTATGTATATCTACTTCAACAAGCAGAATGCTTGCTATTAGAAGGAATGCGCCTAAATAACCTCTTGGAGATAGTATTTCCTTGAGAAAGATAAAGGCAAAAAATGCAGCGAAAGCAGGCTCAAGACAGAAAATAATACCTGTGTGTGTAGGGCTGGTATGCTGCTGAGCAATTGGCATTGTAATAAATCCAAAAGCCGAACAGAGAAGGCTCAACGCTAAAACCACAAGCCAGGATTGGGTAGTTGCAGGCAGTATTGGTGATTCCAGAGCAAAAGAGAATATAAGGCTGTAAATTCCTACAAAACCTAATTGAAGTATTCCTAAAGATAAAGAATCCACCTTTTTTGTAAGTCGGTCTGTTACCAAAATAAAAACAGCAAAACCTAATGAACATAACACACAGAAGAAATCGCCAATATTAAAACTAATGGTGCCTTGAATGCCATGAATGGTAAGCAGATAAACTCCCATAAAGGCAAGGCATACAGCAACCCAAACTTTAGGCTCCTGCTTTTGCTTTAGAAATACAAATAGAAGAATGGGGACAAATATACCTTCTAAGCATGTTAAGAAACCGGCATTTGATACAGATGTATATTTAACTCCAAAGGTCATAAAAGTCAGGATTGTGAATAATAGTGTTCCTGTAATAGCAGAATACTTAAGCGTAATAAGGTCTATATTTCTTAATTTTTTATTAAAAACAAAAGCCGATACAAGGAAAGCAATAACAAACCTCAAAGCAATAAGGTTGAATTCCTGGATCCCGCCTAAGCCAATCTTTGTCAATAAACAGGATATCCCCCAAAACATGGTAACAAGAATAAGGCATAAATCAGCCTTTAACTCGACTTTCATAGCCTGATCCTCCTAAAAATAGATTATAGACTTTTGTTTTTTATCTCTTATCTGCCTTTAGCCGGTTCCCTGTCACCTGATTAAGTAATCCCTTGTGCCGCCTTTTTTTACCAGTTCCCAGTCAGGTTCGATGTTGCGCCGTATTCGCTTTAGGTAGTTGAGTAACGATTCTATTTCATCAGAAGCAAATCCTTGCAGAGCAATTTTGTCCGAATATATTTCTTCATTTTCCAGAAGTGCATACATTTTTGCTCCTGATTCTGTTGGATACAATTTGAAAATTTTATTATTATCTTTATCTTTTTTCTTTGTAATGAAGCCTGCTTTTTTGAGCTTCTCAATGGCACGGGAGGCTGTTGATCGGTGTACTTTTAACATATCTGCTACTCTTTCCTGTATGATTCCAGGGTTTTCACAAATTCTTACCAGATAGATATACTGATTTTTAGCAAGCCCGTAATCTTTAAATTCAATATTTGCAATGGATTCAAAACACCTTTCGATCATACCAATTTCCCTTAAAATATCTTTCATACATCACCATACTTCCTGTTGATTTGAATAAAAAAATATTACCACAATTTTGTTGCATTTGCAATAAAATTTTTTAACAATTACGATGGATGAATTAACCCATCCAATATTCAAAAATTGGATGGGTTAATTCATGTCAATTGGTGGTTGTAATTTTTTAAAAAAAGCATATTATGTTTTTAACAGAAAAATTGGATGGTTTATTGAAAAACCAAAAGAGGTGACTAACTATTAATAGTCAAGAGTTTTTCAAGAAAAGTATTTATGGCAT
>CAZKKX010000173.1:0-5387 GCA_964553505.1 uncultured Eubacteriales bacterium
AATAATTTTATATAACCGAATAAAGCAGACTTGTGTTGAGTCTGCTTTATTAGAAAGAAGGTGACGTGGCGTAATGGTTAATAAGATGGAAACTATGCAGTTCAAAGCAAAGATACCAAGCGGTACAAGTACAAGGTTGTACGAGAGAATCAAATCGAATGGTACTATTGAGAAAGTATATGTGAGATTTTATCCCGGCCAGGAGGGAACATTACAAGTTAGACCATATATTAATCATATAGGGCAGAAAATAGAGGACCTTGTGACTTATCCGAACGGTGTAGATCACTATTTGTCTGGTGATGATGACTTTCTCGAATTTCCTGTATCTATTCCTGTTGCAAATGATGATGAAGTGGCGGTCTATGTGCAAAATACCGGGGATTATGACTATACATTAGATGTTAAAATTGTTGTTGACTATCGTGGCGGTCTTAAAAGTATTGTAGGAGGTGTATTCTAATGGCTGGTAAGCAAGAATTTAATCGACAAACAGAGATAGTGTCTATGGCTTCAAAAAGTATTGATGGGGTTAGGTTCTTAGAGCAGGACATTTTAATACCTATTGGGCAATCGCATTATATATCTTATAGTCCTCCACCTAATTGTATTTGTAATGTCTCGAATATCGGTTTATGGCTGGTTGGTGATGTACCGTCAAATCAAGGAGCTACAGAGGGTAGTATTAGATATCAATTGTATCAATATGCTGGCAGTAATATTTCTATAATTCAGTTTAATTCTGCTGTGAATAAATTGGCATCTATTAGTAAGGGATATATATATAACGGAGATGCTGAAGAGCCTCCGATTGCATCAAGCGATATTAGTTCTATTATTAGCAATGTAATTTTTGATGAAGATACTCCTCTAAGGTTTTATGTTCGTAATGATACGGATGCAGATTTGACATTTGGTTTTGAATTTAGGATTTTCTATGAAAAAGAAATGATAAGGGGGTAAATTTAGATGCCTAAAATTGACTTATATGCTATTGATAAAAACGCTCCTAATATGATCGTTAAAAAAGATATTCAGAAAAAGAAAAGAGACATGATTGAAGATGATGTGTATATTGAATTTGAAGAAGAATTCATGGAGTATGTGTATATGCTTGTTGTTAAAGCTGAAAAGCTTGAAAATGGGGCAGTGGTGCAATCGGTGAAAACTTTATGGTCCGTCAATTAGAAAGGGGATGTAGTCTGTGGCTCATATAAGTAAATTTTCGAGCAGTCCTTCTAATTCTCTAAGAGATAGAAGTAGTGAATTTGTCCATCCAAGTAATACTGGATCAAGCAAATCAACTGTATCTAATTCTGCTACTGTAAAAACTGCTTCAGTCGGCTCTTCCTCTGGTCTTACATATGAAGGTAAGGCGATAGAGACAATTAACTATGATAATGAAAGACGATATTTGAATGATCTTATCTCAGGCGGTGGTGGGAATGCAGAGTGGGCAAAGCAGCAGTTGAAAAAACTTAATGATGTAATGGAAACTTATATCCTTGGATCGTCCAGTTTTGTCAATGATTTGCCAAGCAAAGCTTTAGAAAACCTTGATAAACTTCTTGCAGGAGATGTCGAAAAAGAAGAAGTGTCTTATACTGAGAATGGGGAAGTCTCCTATGATGTTGATTTTGGGAAAGTTGTTAAATTTGGTGGAGTCGCTTTGATTGGGTTAGTTGTCTTAAATAAGTTGTTTTAGGGTGTGTTATTATGGATTACTTTGAACAGATATGGACAAAATTCGCTTCTCATTTTGTTGTTCCTGTAACAGAGGAGGAGAAAGAGAAAAATCAAGAACAGGGATGGTCTGAGAATGCTCCAAATGTGTTTGGTCAGCAATCCGGTGAAGCGGGGCAGGCTATGTTTGATTTTTTGTCTAATTTTAGAAATCTTACAATGGTGTTTTTAGGTGTCGCTGTCTTAATTGTGCTTAATAGCTTGTTAGATTGATTCTGTCTTTTTGTGAATATTTTGTGTATAATGGTAACAAATATTTATATGGGGGTCTATACTTATGTTTGAAGGTATTATGGAATCTGTAATGGAACCTTTCAATGTTATCAATGATAATGTGTTATTAGGTATTCAAAAAACAGAAATTGTTATGATTTTAATCGTTGTTGTTATAATATTCCAGATTATTATTGTCGGTAGTTGTGCAAAAGGTGTACATATCCAACAGTTGAAGAAAAAAGTTGATGGTTTGGAAAAAGAATTAAAAGACTTAAACGAAAGGGTGAAAAATGAATGATGCAGAATTTATATGAAGAAGCTGTTGAAACCGGGATAGCTTTTATGAATTTTTTTCAGGCAGCAATTAGGTTGGTGATTGCGAATCCGCTTGTGCTTGGTGGAGTGCTATTGTTATTGTTGACAAAGAATAAGTCTGTCAGCCTTGGAAAAATAGTAAAAGCGAAAGGGTGATTTAAATGGGAGAATTTGATTTGCTTAGTTCTATATCAAGTGTCGGTTTTCCGATAGCTGTGGCAAGTTTTGTGCTACTCAAACTTGATAAGACCATGGCTAATGTCAATACAAGCTTGCAGACTCTTATAGAAAGGATTGATAAAAAATGAGTGGATTTTTAGATCGAATCCAGCCTTACGCTAAAAATGCAGCTGAACAGTTAGGGATTGATGTTAATTTTATTATGGCTCAATGGGCTTATGAAACTGCAAATGGGACAAACTTAGGGTCTCGGAAGTATAATAACCTTGCAGGTATTAAATATAGTCCCAGTGGAGCAGGCTCAATCGGAAAATATCAACCATCTGATTCAGCACATGCAGGATATGACACTCTAAATGACTTCGTAAGCGATTATGTTCGTGTGATGAAGCTTTCATACTATAAAGATGTAATCTCGACAGCTACAGGAGAAAATAATCTTGATAATGCTATCTTAGCGATTAATAAAAGTCCCTATGCTGTGCAAGATTATAATATTTCAGGCTTCAAGCGGTATTATGAACAGGCTAAAACTATTACTGGAACCGTTGGTTCAGTTGGAAAAGATATAAAAGCAGAATTTGATAAAATCATAGAAGAAAACGACACGAAAAAACTTGTTGCTGTTGGTGCCGGTGCCTTGTTAGGATTAAGCCTTCTTAGTAAAATAGGAAGTAAGAAAGAAAATGCTTGACAAGTGGAAAAGGTTGGTAATATACTTTAGGTACAGGTTAATTACAAGTAAAATATAGTCGAATCATGTTGTTTGACTTTTATAGTTTCTTGCGAACTATTCCTAAAATGTATATTTTGGGAATAGTTTGAGATAGTTTAAGAATATTTTAAGTCTTTTAATAATAATCGCTCATATTAGTAATTTCTTTAATATAACATTTCCCTTATTTATTATCCCTTATTTTTGTTTGCAATCTGTTTCATATTCATATATAAATAAATTGCTTATAATAATATTTTTACTCTATTAATAAAATCCTCAAATCATTTTTCTCCTCCCTTTTTACAAATAATTTTCAAAAATTAATTTATCTAAATTTAGACAATAACAGCTAAAAATCGAGGCTCTTATTTGCGCTGTAAGCGTTTTTTTTTGATATATCTATGCTTTTATACTTATAAGAATAATTGTAACTTTTAATTTTATAAATGTTGAATTAAATCTGAATAATAATATAGTAATTTTGGGAACATTAATTTAAAGTTATTTCAATTTGGAGATATAAAGATATGGAGTTAATTTTACATTCAGCTACAATTCTATTATTTGGATTTATTGCTTTATTAATTTCTACAAATATGTTAGGAAAAACACAAATCAGTCAGGTCACACCATTTCATTTCATTTCGGCATTGGTATTAGGAGAGCTTTTAGGAAATGCCGTTTACGATAAGGAAATAAATGTTTTTATGGTACTATTTTCTATAGCCATATGGACACTGTTAATGTTTCTTATCGAAGTTGTTACACAAAAATTCCGGAAAGCAAGAGGGTTTTTTGAAGGAAATCCTTCAATTGTAATTAATAAAGGACAGATTGATTATAATGAATTAAAGAAAAATAGAATGGATCTAAATGAATTGCAAAGTTTATTAAGGGGAAAAAATGTATTTGCTTTTAATGATATAGAATATGCCATATTGGAACCAAATGGTTCAGTAAGCGTGCTTAAAAAACAGGATTACAATCAACCCACTAAAAAGGACTTAAACTTATCAGTTCAGCAAGCTTCACTTCCGGTAGTATTAATTAGTGATGGCGAATTATTGGTAAATAATTTGGAATCTCTCAAATATAATGAAGATTGGATTAAGAAGCAGCTGCTCCAAAACGGTATCAAGGATATAAAAGAAGTATTCTATGCCGAATGGGATACCGACACAGGTTTATATATATCTAAAAAACAAATTCAATAGTCTAAATTTTGAGGTCATTAATCATAAATCGGGATCTTTAAAACTTGCCCCTGTTGCAAATAATCCTCATCCAATTGATTGATTTTACTTATCTCAAATATAATTTTCCTTGGGTCTTCATGGTTTGGACCATATTTCTTAGCAATACCCCAAAGCGTATCTCCCGAATTAACAGAAATCTCCATATAAGCTGCTTCTTGAGCACTTTCTGCAGTATTTAAGCCTAATACGGTACCAATGGTACTGATAAAAATCAGACATACAACAGTTAAAAAAATAGAAAAACGAAATTTATTTACAATACGAAGTCTCTTCCTTTTCATTCTACTTTCCCCTTCCGAACATATGTTTTAATTAAATAATACCAGAACACTTGTTCTTTGTAAAGTTAATTCTGAACATTTGTTCTTTTTTTGTTATAAATGAAAAGATAATTTTTATTATTTACCTAAATTACCATTTGTTATATCTTTCATCCCTATTCTACAGATGATAAAATAAAAATAACGAGAAATTTATAGCCCCAATTAATACTTACATAATGGATGTGATATTTTTATGCAATTTGAACAAGTTATTAAACAGCAATATAAAATCAGAAAAATTGATCTAAGGGATGAAGATTTGCTACTGGATTTATGTATTCGCTGTACTGATTTTTTCCGGTTAGTTGAAGGCAGGACTCCAAACAGCAATGACTCCGCAAGAATATTAGAAGAATTGCCAAGAGGAAAACAATATTTTGATAAATTTGTTTTAGGAATCTTTGATAGACATGATAAACTAATTGGTGTAATGGATTTAATCAAAGATTTTCCCATTAAAGGTGAATGGGTTATTGGTCGACTCATGCTTGATCCTACTGTTAGAGGTATCGGCATCGGGAAAAATGTTCATGAATATGTCAAGAATCAAATGTTACAAACGGATGCTGCACAAATAAGAATTTGTATTTCAGAAAACAATACAGAAGCTTATGGTTTTTGTAAAAATCTTGGATA
>CAZKKX010000174.1:0-5365 GCA_964553505.1 uncultured Eubacteriales bacterium
CCGACGCAGAGGAGGTAAAGGGGGAGAAAACTTCTCTTATCGTGTGGAAGGTGTATAGGATGGCTATGTAATTATTCTTAATATTTATTGATTTTTCTAAATTGAAGCTATATAATTAGACTATAGGACAATATGAAATGTTGTTTTGTATTGTGAAACAACATAAAGTTTATGACCTGACATAGTACAAAAAAATATACCAAATACTTTAGTATGTTAAGGCAATACGGTAAATACTGAGTCAGATGATAATTGGCGTATGAAGGGTTCTATATGTTACCAATAAATAATAAAGAAGAGAAGAATAGCAGTGTAAAATCAGTTTTAAAAGCTTTTAGAATATTAGAAGAATTGGATAATTGCGGTGAGCTTAGTTTGGGTGAGTTAAGCAAGAGACTTACAATGGATAAAGCGACGGTCCATCGCTTAGTTAATACAATTAAAGAAGCAGGATATGTCAATCAAAACAAAGAAGACAAAAAGTATTCAAACAGTTATAAACTTTTTGCAATGGGTAATAAAGTTGTAGGAAGAGCCGGGTTTAAAAAAATAGCAAGACCTTATTTAGAAAATTTAGCAGATAGAACTCAAGAAACAATTAATTTAGGTGTCAGATCTGACAATGAAATAGTATATATTGATAAGATTGAAAGTAATTCAACAATCAAAGTCGGGTTAGATATAGGAACTACGGTGCCTATTTATTGTTCCGGGCTGGGCAAAGCATTATTACCTTACGATTCGGAATGCGAAATAGAAGCATTTATAAGCAATACGTATTTTGAAAAATTTACAAAAAAATCAATTATAGAGAAATCCCAAATTCTGAAAGAATTAAATAGTGTTAAAACCAAAGGATTTTCCCTTGATGATGAAGAATATGTAGAAGGGCTTATCTGTTTCGGAGCTCCTATTTTTGAATTTCATGGAAAACCTATTGCAGCTGTTAGTGTATCATGTCCCAAATATAGATATGATGAAAGCAAACACTTGGAATTGTACTCTAAATTAGTATTGGAAACAGCAAAAGCAATATCTCTACAGCTGGGTTACAGAATAGGAGGTTAAACGGCATACTAAAAAAAGAGATGGCTGCAGAATCAAGGGGTTGCAAAACAAATTTTTTAATCCAAAGATCTGACTCAATGATTGGTGGATTATTGAATAAGAAAGGAGGATAGCTTAATCTGTTTTCATTAATATTTCTTTAATAGGAGGAAAATATGAAGAACGTTAAAATGAGAAGGTTATTAGTAGTTCTTACAGTTTTAGTTATGGCAACGACTGTTGTTTTTGCCGCACCTGTTGTAAGCGATACAATAAAAGTAAACTTTCAAGGCGGCGATGTAGATTTTGGGGAAATGGACATTTATAATGATGATGGGAGTATATATGTTCCTTTCAGACAGTTTCTCGAATCTATAGGATATGATGTAGAGTGGGATGATGATTCTAAAACGGCATTGGCATTTGACCCATTAAGAATTTCAAATTTAGTGGACAGAGAACAAAAGGTTGATGCTGCGCTTTGGCAACTCTCAGCAGAGGCAAGAGCTTGCTTCTGGCAATCATTTAACCTGGCTACTTTAAGATTTGATCAGGCATTAGAGGAGTATGAAGATGCTGAAAATCTTGCTGTAATTGCGGATATTGACGATACTTTAGTGGATGGCGTCATGTATACTGCAGATGTTCTTCAGGATGGCGAATGGACAGGTGCCGCATTTGGAGAATCATTAGCTTCAGAAGCGTGTTTACCGTTACCGGGTGCGGTTGAATTCATGAATTATGTTGTAGACAATGGCGGGACAGTTTTCTATGTAACCAATAGAGATCCTTCCTTAAGAGAAGTTACATATTCCAGTATGGAAGAAATGGGATTTCCAATGATTGATGAAGAGCATGTATTTATTCGTGAAGAAGGAATGGCATCCAGTAAAGAATCCAGAAGAGCAAATATTGAGCAGGATTACGAAGTCGTACTTATACTTGGTGACAACTTAGAAGATTTTTCTGATCTTTTTCCTGTTTCTGAAGGCGTTACAGCAAGACGAGATGCTGTAGATGATTTGAGAGACCAATGGGGAGATAAATTTATAGTATTCCCGAATGCTGTATATGGTGATTGGGAGAAAGCCATCTATAAATATGATAAAACAAAGACTTTAGAAGATAGAATGGCAGATAAAAAAGCAGTATTTGATGAATATAAATACACTCAATAAGCAGCAACATGTTTTCAAGATTCCAAAGAGAATATGACTAACTAAAGTATTTGTAATATTTAAAAGCTATATAGGAGGTAAAAACATGTCGGATGAACAAAAAGGCGTTAAATACGCTACATCATTTCGTGAGCAATTTACTGTACGTGGAATGATAATCGGAGCCATAGGTGCTGTAATTCTAACAATGAGTTCTATGTTCGTAGCGTTGAAGTTAGGAGCATTACCTTGGCCTATTATGTTTGTTGCTTTAGTTTCTATGTTTTCACTTAAAGCAATGGGAAACACAAATATCAATGAGATCAATGTTACACATACCGCTATGTCAGCCGGTGCAATGGTAGCAGGAGGGTTGGCATTTACACTGCCGGGCATTTGGATGCTTAACCCTGATGCTGCAGTTAGCTCTATTTCCTTATTTGTAATTACTTTAGGCGGCGTCATTTTAGGTTTAATTTTTACAGCATTAATAAGAAAATATTTTGTAGTTACTAAGGAACTCCCTTATCCAATGGGTCAAGCTGCTGCTGAAACCCTTATTGTAGGAGATGAGGGGGGTAAAAAGGCAGGAACGTTATTTTCATCATTAGGTTTGGCTGCAATATTTACAGTTTTAAGAGATTGGTTTGGAATGTTTGCCGGAGGAGTCGTATGGTTCCCAAGAATGATGAACTTTGGATCACTTGGTGGAGTCTGGCTTTCGCCTATGCTTTTTGCAGTCGGGTTCATTATAGGACCTATATTTATTGGTGTATGGTTTCTGGGAGCTCTTATAGGTGATTTAGGAATTCTGATAGGAGGTCAGAAAGCTGGAATATGGGATGCTACTACTGCTGCAAATATCAAGGCTTCACTTGGAATCGGACTTATGGTAGGTACCGGTATAGGAATTATAGTAAAAGGCATTTTGCCTAAAGCTAAAGAAATATTTGGACCTATGTTCAGTAAAGATAATTTAGGCGGTGGCGTGATTTCATTAAGATGGGCGCCAATCGTTATGGTAGCTCTTGCTTTCTTATTTACTATTTTAGCTGATATGGGGATTGTAGCTTCTATCGTAACCATAATTGGTGTATGGGTAGCAACATCCATGTCTGCACAATGCGTAGGACAATCCGGGATTAATCCTATGGAGATTTTCGGTATTATTGTATTGATTGCAGCTAAAGCAGCATCAAGCATCGGTCAGACCGAAGCTTTCTTTGTAGCAGCAATCGTTGCAGTGGCGTGTGGTTTGGTTGGAGACGTTTTAAATGACTTCAAAGCCGGACATGTACTTAAATCTGATCCTAAGGCACAATGGTTTGGAGAATGTCTCGGTGGAATCATAGGCGGATTTGTTTCTGTAATTGTTCTTTTTGTTATATTGAAAGCTTATGGCCCGGAAGCATTTGGAAATCCGGATATGTTTCCGGCTCCTCAGGCAGGGGCGGTTGCAGCCATGGTTGGAGGAATATCTCATATGCCTGCTTTTCTGATTGGCTTAGTTTTAGCAGTAATTTTATATATTGTTAATTTCCCGGTTATGACACTGGGACTTGGTGTATATTTACCGTTCTATTTATCTGCAACAGCATTTATAGGAGGGGCTTTACGGTTTATCGTTATGAAGGCTGCTCCTGAATATGAAGGCAGAGGAACCGGACAGATCATTGCTGCAGGTTTATTAGGCGGAGAAGCGGTTGTTGGTGTTATTATAGCATTGATACAAGCAGTTCAAATTATGCAGGCAATGTAATTCTTATAATGTGAATACAATTTACAAAATATAGTGGGCAGTTTTATGCTGCCCCTGTATTATTTAGATTAAGAAATATCTGATTGGAGGCTACTATGAAAGAGGTAAAGATAACCGATATAAAAAATATAAAGGTTGGTCATGCCCAGGATTTCGACGGAGGCTCCGGCTGTACAGTTATTTTGTGTGAAAATGGTGCGTATGCCGGTGTAGATGTTAGAGGAGGGGGACCTGCCTCCAGAGAGACTGAGTTATTAAAACCCATAAATATGGTTGAGCAAATTCATGCGGTTATGTTGTCCGGAGGCAGTGCCTATGGATTAGATGCCGGTTCCGGTGCAATGAAATATTTGGAGGAAAAAGGGATCGGCTTTAATGTAGGAGTTGGCGTTGTCCCTATAGTATGCGGAGCGTCTCTTTTTGATTTGGTAGTAGGCGATCCCAAATGCAGACCGGATCAGGCGATGGGCTATGAAGCTTGCAAAAATGCAAACACTGATAAGCCTGAGGAAGGAAATGTTGGTGCAGGTACAGGTGCCACTGTCGGTAAATTTTTAGGCGTTGATTATATGATGAAAAGCGGACTTGGAACTTATGCAGTACAAATAGGGGATTTGATTGTAGGAGCAATTGTTGCGGTAAACTCTTTAGGTGATGTTGTGGATATAGATTCCGGTAAAAGATTGGCAGGGATTTTAAATAAAGATAAATCTACTATATCGAATACAGAAGAAACCATGTATGAGGAATACGCGAACAACAGAAATGTTTTCAGCGGTAATACGACAATTGGATGTATCGTCACGAATGCAAAACTTACAAAGTCACAAGCTAACAAATTAGCATCCATTGCACACAATGGATATGCAAGAGCAATAAGACCTGTTCACACAATGGCAGACGGTGACACGATTTTTGTAATGTCAACCGGAGAAGTAGAAGTTATGCCGGATGCTGTGGGTGCTTTGTCTACTGATGTAATGGCAAGAGCAATAAACAGAGGCGTACAAGAAGCGAAGCCGGCTTATGGATTAAAAGCTGCATGTGATTTCCTTAAGTAAAAAGTGACATAATCATACGTTGATATATATTTAAAGAGTTATTAAGATTCAACCTTAGTAAAAAATATTAAAAAGAACCCCTTTATGTTTCTAAAGGGTTCTTTTTTATAATGTATAGAGGAACCATTAATATTTCCCAAAGCTGTCATCGTCTAAAGCAATTTTTACCCCTGCTTTATCATTTTCTTTTGGTTCCTGTATTTTCTTATTGTTCAAAGTGTTTCCTTCAAGCTTCTTATTTGTGTTTTTAAGGTGAAACTCCTGAATCAATTGCTTGAGCATCTGAGCTTGTCCTGCCATTTCTTCACTGGCGGAAGCACTTTCCTCTGCTGTTGCAGTAT
>CAZKKX010000175.1:0-5308 GCA_964553505.1 uncultured Eubacteriales bacterium
ATATATCACTGATATGCACAAGTCCCTCTACGCCGCCAATATCTACAAAAGCGCCATAATTCATGAGTTTTGTAATTTTTCCCTTGTACTTTTTACCAATTTCTATTTCTTTAAATAATTCATCTTTCAATTTCTTTCTTTCTTCTACTTCTACTGATTTTCGAGTCAATACAATGCGCTTTTTATCTTTATCAAAATCTTCAACTCGAACCATCAATTCTTTTCCAACATAATCGTTCATATTTTCTACATATCGATAAGATAAAAGGGATCCCGGAATAAAACAGCGTATATTTTTATAAAACGCCACTACACCGCCTTTTGTAACGTCCTTTACTATTACCTGGATAATTATTTTTTCTTGAAATGCTTTTTCTAATTCCTCCCATGCAGTAATTTCTACCGCTCTTTTTTGAGAGAGCACCATATTGCCGTCTTTATCATGAGGATTTAAGACATACAAAGATAAGGTTTCTCCTATCTGGATACTGTCCGAATCATCTGCTTCCAATTCTTCTTTAGGAATGACGCCGTCAGACTGACCGGTATTAACGATTATTTCTTCTTCTTTTTTAGATATAACCGATGCTTCGATGATATCTCCTTTAAATATTTCTTTCATGGAATCATTTACCTGATCCATGTATTCGTTCATTGAATTTTCTTCGCTCATAATATCTACCTCTCTTCCATCTTAGATGTCCTTATTATTATCATTTTCTCTTTCACATCTAAATTTTATGTATTATTTATTAATTCAATTGTTTTAATATATCATATCTTATCTCATTTTTCTATAAAAAAGACTGATATTCCATATCTATTTAAGAAATAATTTATGGTTATGTTCATTTTTATGCTACTCGCTCATATACTGATTATATCATTACTGGAAAGGGGGTTTAACTATTGTGTTGATTCATGTTGTTAAACCAGGTGAAGTTTTATGGCAAATCGCTTCATATTACCGAGTATCTGTCAATGAAATTGTAGAAATCAACGAATTGCCAAACCCAAATCAATTACTTATTGGTCAGGCACTGGTCATTCCCACCGAAGATATAATTTATACCGTAAATCCTAATGATACATTATGGAAAATAGCAGAAAGATACAATACGACTATTCAAAGTATTATAGCAGCCAATAATATAATCGACCCTAATTACATATATCCAAGTCAGAATCTATTGATTCCTGCTCCTCGCTATATTGTTCAACCAAATGATACTTTATGGAAAATTTCCCAAGAGTTTGATGTTTCATTGGAAAGACTAATAAGAATAAACCGAATCGAAAACCCATATCTTATTTATCCAGGTACTGAGTTACTTATTCCCGGCAAACAAAGAGTTTCTATAGAAGTAAACGGTTACATATACTTTTTTGGAGAACCTGCTGCACCGATAATCCGAGAAGTTGGGCAATACTTGACCTACATGACACCTTTTGCTTATCTTATCAGAGAAAATGGTTCCCTGGTTCCCATTGACGATTCACCTGCTATACAAGCTGCTTATGATGTAGACGCAATACCAATGATGTCTATAACTAATTTTACTTCTACTGAACTGGGTGAAAATCTTGCTCATATTATCTTATCAAACTCAGAAATACAAGAAAACCTGTTGGACAACATACTGCAAATCATGAAAGATAAAGGGTATCGAGGCCTGAACATAGATTTTGAAAATGTACTACCCGATGACAAAGAGCTCTATAACGCATTCATCGCTGTTGCAGCCAATCTGATGCATACTGAAGGATATTTTATCTCAAGTGCTCTTGCTCCCAAAATAAGCGCTCAACAGACAGGATTACTATATACTGCCCATGATTATGAAGCACACGGAAGAATTATGGACTTTGTCATTCTTATGACTTATGAATGGGGTTACAGAAAAGGTCCTCCCCAACCTATTTCACCTATCAATGAAATTCGCCGGGTACTAGATTATGCCGTCTCTGTAATACCAAGAGATAAAATATTCCTTGGTTTTCAGATATATGCCCGTGATTGGCAACTTCCTTTTGTTCAGGGTCAGGAAGCAGAAACCTTCAGCCCACAGGAAGCTATCAGAAGAGCGGTATATTACGGAACTGTTATACAATATGACCAGCTCTCCCAGTCTCCGTATTTTCGATATTCTGATGAAAACGGCAGGCTTCATGAAGTATGGTTCGAAGATGCCCGGAGTGCACAAGCAAAATTTGACACAGTAAAAAATTATGACTTGCGAGGTATAAGTTATTGGTCTTTGGGTTATCCTTATCCTCAAAATTGGGCCTTACTGGAGGATAATTTCAATGTTATAAAATTGTTATAGGACACAGGAAGGATTTTGCATTTTGCAAAATCCTCCGTATCTCTTATATTCAAATCTACCCTCTATTTCATATTATCTGTCTTCTGATTGACAAACTATTTCATGTTTCAATCTGTAATCAGCAATAATGTAATCCGTGACCCTTCTGTAGCTTATTATTCCTTCTTTTTGCCCATTTACCTTTAAATATAAATCATTATAGTCAGAAAATGCCTGCTTTATGTTGCCATCATAGGATTTATTAAACCGCCTGATTTCCTGCATATCCCGAATAACGCCTTCATTTAATTCTATCATTAAGTCGTTATAAACATCCTCTGAATAATGATAGATCTCATTGATAATATGAATAGTAGCAAAGAGTGCTCCCGAATAATTAAAATCAATATCCGGATGATTTTTACAAACCAAATATGCAATATAATTCGCTTCTTCTTCTCTGGCAAACCCTATTTGATGCGCCATTTCATGGCTAATGGTATGAGGAAGCAACGCTGCCGGAATATTAGTATTCACATTAGCTTCAGAAGTAAAAGGAATATAAATTCCCCATATACCCGTATAGGACATAAAATCTGACAACAGTATTCCTTTTGGCGTTCCATTTGTAGTGCCTATCTGCTGATATGTTTCTGACGCTACTTCAAATCCTGTCCCTGCACGGTCAAGTACATCCTTATATCCGTATTCTGAATACATGATACCCCTTTCGTCTTCCATCACCTTATCTCGTAATGTA
Source organism: uncultured Eubacteriales bacterium (assembly GCA_964553505.1). Classification (GTDB taxonomy): domain Bacteria; phylum Bacillota; class Clostridia; order Peptostreptococcales; family JAAYPU01; genus JAENZQ01. The sequence continues at coordinate 3,067 of CAZKKX010000175.1, forward strand.
TTTACCTCTTGAATTATTTCTTCACTAATTCCTTTCAATTCTTCAATAGAAGCCGGTATGATCTCCAGCTCAAAAGTTTCTGATATGGGGGGTCTATTGTAATTCATTCCCCACATAATAACAAAGGCAAAATAGCCTACTCCGACAAAAACAAGAATATTCGTAACAAAATTTTTTATAATTGCTGATCGAGGCGCTCTATGAAGAATAAATTTTATGCTTTCATTTATAATGTATATAATTGCCATCAGCACTGAAAGAATAAAAATGATTTCTGCAACGGATACGGGTATATGCCCTGTTATACTGCTTATCGATTTATATATGCCTTTATAGATATAATTCGAGTATATCCGCTCCGTAGCATATCTGTCTAACGAAGAAATATAATTCAGCAAAAGCCCTGCAGGCAAAAGCAAAATCAAAATATACTTAAAATGTACTTTTCGCTTCATTATGACGTCACCCTTTATATTAAATTCATTTTATAATTCTGAATAATCAAAAAATCTTCCCTATTAATATATTATCATGGATTTCCCGTCAATATCGAAAATATGATTAAATGAAAGATGTAATTTTTTCCTGACCTGCTCTGTCCGCCTAATAAAAAGCTTACGATTTAAATTATATGTGGTAAACTATCCTTGTTACAAAAAAATATAAAGGAGACTGTAATGGATTACATTTATTTAACTTTCAAAACCATAACTCTTTTATTTATATTTATCTTAATAATGAAAATTTTTCGAATAGTAGCAAGCTATATTGGTAATCAGCTTGGAATCGGAGAATTCTTCATTAAGCTATATCATAAACAAAGTTCTTGGATTCAGGAACATTTTAAAGAGAATGGGCGAGATTGACAGAATACATTAAGCTATATCATAATCAAAGTTCTTGGAGCTTAGAAATCGTTATCCAGAGGTTGTAGAATTCTCATCTTATTAGCTCCCCAACGTGAAACGTTGATGGCGAACTTATGCAAGGAAATCACAAATTTTTAATTTGCAGATTTCTACTGCCCACCCTACAGAGTATGGAGTGTTAGAATTCTTAGTCATCGTATAAAATAAGAAGCTGCTTTCATTAAAATCGATCTGATAGCACTGTCACTTAAATAAGTTTTTTATCATAGAGAAATTTCCAACTCCGACAAACCTCCTTCCTACTTTTAATATATTTTGTATAAGCTCCATTATATTCTGATTTCCTGCCCAATGTTTCTTTATAGTTTCTTCATCCACATGGCTCATGACAAAATTCAGTATAAAAGCTGCCACTACCACATCATCTGAATATCCAATAGGACCTGTAATCAACTCCGGTATAATATCAACAGGAGATATAAAATATAAAATACCCATTGCAAGCTTCGCTTTTACTTTAGACGGCACTTTAGGATCTGCAGAAAGCTTGCACAACAAGTGGAATAAATCAGGCGCAGCCAACAAAAAATCTATAAATTGATATTGTTTTGCCTCCCGTCTTCCTTGCCATTTCACCAATCTCTTTCTTATTCTTCTGTAGAAATCCTCATTTTCTTTTCTTCTGTCCATCACAAGCCTCCTTTGCTCATTATTTAAAGTATACTCACTTTCATTATGTATTTATAAGGGATATTTACTTCTAAATCGGGTATAATCTCCCATAAATATGTATCCTTATAAAAATTTAATGGATACTAAAGCAAGTGAGGTAACCTTTATGAGAAAGCTTGTAGCCGTAACGGTATTAGCACTACTATTTTTACTCTTTAGTTTGTTATATGCAAACTACTATCAGACAGTTCAATATACTAAACTGCTTCAGCTTGAAAAAAAACTTGATGAATTCAATAACATAAATTGAAGACGGTTTTTTTATGACCGTCCCAGATTTTCCTGACGTAATGCTGGGGAAAGCCATATGAAATAAATAACCAACCTTCTGTTATTTAGGGGCCGTAATATACGAATCTTGTTGTCTAATTAAAATTTTGCATTTGAAAAAATTACTATTGATAATTATTTATATTCGTTTATAATAGTAATGTATGGGCGGTTAGCTCAGCTGGTTAGAGCACTTGCTCGACAAGCAAGGGGTCGTTGGTTCGAATCCAATACTGCCCACCAATCTATCAATTGACAAATGAGAATGGACAGTTGATAATTACGGAAAATTATGCGCAAGCATAATTTCTGCATCTAGAATTCAAATTTATTTTAATTCCCAACTGCCCATTAATATCATGGGGCATTAG
>CAZKKX010000176.1:0-5218 GCA_964553505.1 uncultured Eubacteriales bacterium
GGCTGTCTTATGAATGAATTAATCCTGCCTGACACTGTAGAATCCATTGGAAGCGGTGCTTTTCAATACAATAATTTAACAGAAGTAAATATTCCGCACAGCTTAGAGTATATAAATTCTAATCTATTCCGAGGAAATAAACTGACAGAGGTAGACATTCCCGAAGGGACAGGATGGTTTATAGGCGGGAGTGCGTTTAGCGATAATGATTTAACATCTGTCATCATTCCTAACGGCGTCACTCGAATAGATGCCGGTGCATTTAGCGGCAATGAATTATTGTCAGTAATTATTCCCGACAGTGTCACTGGAATAAGAAACTATGCATTTCAATATAATAATTTATCATCTGTCATCATCCCTGAGGGTGTAACAAGCATCGGAAGATATACCTTTGCTAACAACAGCATATCCTCTGTAACTATTCCTTCAAGTGTAACGACTGTAGATACTGATGCCTTTTCAAACAATCAAGCAATATCAACGGATCTTATGATTACAGGGTATGCAGGGACTGCAGCGGAAACCTATGCCAATGTTAATACTCATACCTTTGTTGCGCTGGCATATAATGTATCGGCTATATCCGATATTTATACACCTACAGCAGGGTCAAGTGCAGAAATCACTTTCACGGTAAAAGATTCTCTCGGTAATACGGATACGGGATATAACGGAGACAAAACTATTACAATAACAGGATATGAAGAAGCCTCTAACGGATCTTATGGAAGTATTAACGAAACTGCCCTGGAGTCAGATGGTTCGACGGATGTTACCATAAGCTTTACGGATGGCATGGGTACGGTTGCTCTTATATTGAATAAGGCAGATGAACAGACGATAGCTTTCAGTATAGATGGCGTTGCAACCCCCGAAACCAATACATTAACGATGACACCGGTCGCTGGAGAAGCTGACAGTATGACTATCTCGACAGATATTACTGCTCCCGCATCAAATGGGGGAGAATTTAATCAACAGCCGGTTATCACTTTGAAAGACCAATTTGGTAATGTATGTACAGAAGATAACAGTACGGTAGTAACAGCCTCAAAAAATGATTCAGGTGACTGGACGTTGACAGGAACAAAAACAGTGACAGCAGCAGGTGGCATCATAACCTTTACAGATTTGGGAACGGAAAATCCGGCACAGGTGGACAATGCACAGTTGTTATTCAGTGCAACCGAACTTACAGATGTTACCGGCGATCAGGTTACTTTACCGGCACCGGATGCTCCTGTTGCGCCAACTATTCAAATAGTTTCAGCAGATGATGCGTCAGTTACTATTAAGTGGGACAGTGTTATAGGAGCGACAGGATATTCTATATACATGAGTACAACATCCGGAGCATATGTAGGATCGTCAGATACATTAGATGCTTCCACGTTAAGCTGTGAAATCACAGGATTGACAAACGGCACGACCTATTATTTTGTCGTAAAAGCATCAAATGGTGGTGGGGACAGCGGCAACTCGAATGAAGTAAGCGCAACACCCAAAACAGTGCCGGAGGCACCTGTGCTTTTATCGGCAACGGCGGGAAATCAGGAAGTTGTGCTAAACTGGGAATCTGTGAGCAATGCAACGTCATACACTCTGTATCAGGGAACAGAAAGCAGGACTTATTCCGCCATTAAAGTTCTGCAGGACACAACATATACAGTTGGAGGATTAACCAATGGAAACACATATTATTTTGCAGTAAAAGCAACAAATGAAAAAGGTGACGGCGGTTTTTCCAACGAAATGAGTGCGACCCCTCAGGTGCCGGCACCGGGTGCGCCGGTACTGCAATCTGCAACTGCCGGCAACCAAAAGGTGACTATAATTTGGAGTCAGGTAAGCGGAGCTACAGGATATACCATATATCAGGGAACGGAAAGCAGAACTTACTCAGCCATCAATGTCGTAGCGGAGACGGATACCACATATACCTCCGACGGGTTGACAAACGGCATTACCTACTATTTTGCAGTGTCTGCAATTAACCCGGGAGGAGAAAGCGGATACTCCAATGAAGCCGGTGCAACACCGAAGAACACTTCAAATAGTACTTCAAGGAGCAAAGCAACTAAGGATACAGAATATACAGAGACGGATACTTCTGATGATGTAGAAGTTTTAGTTGGTGATGAGGAAGAAACCGTTGCAACAATGACAACAAGTAAAGAGGATAATCAAACCATAACAACTATTTTGATAGATGATGATAAGATAGAAGAAAAACTAAGAGAAGAAAATGAAAATATCGTGGTTAGTATTTCAACACAGAATAATCCGGACGTGGTCATAAGCCGGATGACCGGTCAAACCGTTATGAATATGGCGAACAAGAAAGCGACACTTGAAATTAAAACAGAAGATGTGACTTATAAACTTCCTGCCGAGCAAGTCAATATTGGAAATGTAAAGGAAAAGATGGGGCAAGATACTGAGCTTAAGGATATTCTATTTAACGTTAGAGTTTCCAAACCGCCACAAGAAAAGGTTCAAATAATAGAAGATTCGGCAAAAAAGAACAGCTATCAAATCGTTGTAGAGCCGGTTGAATTTAAAATTACTTGTAAAAACAATGAGAAGACCATCGAAGTTTCCAGATTTAATGCTTATGTGGAACGAATGATATCTATACCGAAAGGTGTTGATCCCGCAAAGGTTACAACAGGTGTTGTCTTAAATTCCGATGGGACTTTTTCTCATATGCCAACTGAAATCGTTGAGATTGATGGAAAATATTATGCTAAAATCAAGAGCCTGACCAATAGTACGTACTTAGCAATCTATAATCCTGTAGAATTTGAAGATGTTTCAAATCATTGGGCGAAAGAAACCATCAATGATATGGGTTCAAGATTGGTCATTGGCGGTGTAGGGAGTAATTGTTTCGAACCCGACAGAGATATTACAAGAGCCGAATTTGCAGCGATATTAACCAAAGCATTGGGATTGAAGTCGGAAACCGAAGAAAATTTGTTTAATGATGTTCATGATACGGATTGGCATTGTGACTTTGTCAGGGCTGCAACAGAATATAAGATTATATCCGGTTATGGAAATGGGGAATTCGGACCTCTTGATAAAATAACACGTGAGCAGGCTATAACTATGATTGCCAGAGCTATGGAGATAACAGGATTAGACTTGGCACTTGAGCCGAATGAAAGTCATAAGATTTTGGAGAGTTATAAAGATTCGGGAGAAACATCAGAATGGGCAAGAGAAAGCGCCGCAATATGCATAAAAGCAGGTGTTATTTCAGGGCAAGGGGATCAAGGGTTAAAACCGAGAGATAGTATAACAAGAGCAGAGGTGGCAGTTATCGTTCAAAGGCTTCTAAAGTCATCAGAATTGATATAGTACCGATCAACTGTCATAATCATAAATAGAAGTATATGTTTAATGTATATAAAATTATAGTCTTATCTGAGGTTGGCATAGTTTGCCAACCTTATTTTTTTTGAAAAAAATAAAAAAACATTGACAACAGCTTGTTCTTGTATTATTGTATTAAGTAATTAGTACAATAATACAAGATAGAGGAGTGATACCATGCCATGGGATCTAAAATCGAATCGTCCCATTTATACTCAATTGATTGAGCAGATAGAGCTTATGATATGTTCAGGGATGTATGAGCTTGGTTCAAAACTACCGTCTGTCAGAGATTTGGCTCAGGAAGCTGCAGTGAATCCGAACACCATGCAAAAAGCCTTGGCGAAGTTGGAAGAGGATGAATTATTATACACCAATCGCACAAGCGGACGGTTTGTAACAGATAATGCAAATATCGTAAAACAAGTTAAAAGTAGATTGGCTCAAAGCCAAATCAATGATTTTCTTGATAAGATGAAAAATCTTGGTTTTAAAAACGATGAAATTATTTCATTGGTTGAAAATATATTGGAGTCAAAGGAGGATGATGATAGTGAGTACAATTCTTGAATGTAAAAACCTTACGAAAAAGTTTGGCGGAAAGAAAGCTCTTGAAGAGGTTAATCTTAATATATTAAGAGGCAGAATCGTGGGTCTGTTAGGACCAAACGGTAGTGGGAAAACCACGTTGATTAAGCTTTGTAATGAGCTTCTTACACCTACCAGTGGAGAAATCCTTATTGGAGGGCATAAACCCGGTATTGAAACAAAAAAAATCGTTGCCTATCTTCCTGAAAACACTTATCTGAATGATTGGATGAAAGTATCGGAAATCATTAATTTTTTTAAGGATTTTTATTCTGATTTTAATTGGGAAAAGGCTTATGATATGTTAATGCATCTTAAAATAAATCCTCAGGATAAGCTCAAAACCATGTCCAAAGGAACTAAGGAGAAGGTTCAACTGATTCTTGTCATGAGCCGTGAAGCACAGCTGTACTTGCTGGATGAGCCTATTGGAGGTGTGGATCCTGCTGCAAGAGATTATATTCTGGATACAATCATCAGTAACTACAATGAAAATGCCACAGTCATTCTTTCCACACATCTTATATCGGATATAGAAAGGATTCTTGAAGACATTATTTTCATAAAGGAAGGTCAAATCGTTTTGATGAAAACAGTGGATGAAATCAGGGACGAAGAAGGAAAATCTGTAGATGCATTATTTAGGGAGGTATTTAAATGCTAAGGAGACTATTGAAATATGAGATTAAGGCAACTGCCCGGCTGTTTTTACCATTATATCTGGTCTTATTGGTATTTGCGGGAATCAATCGAATCTTTTCCATCATACATTTTGAGTCCTTTAATGGTTCTGCTTTTGGGGGTATTACTGCCGGCATAAGCATGACCGTATACATAACTTTAATGGTAGGAACTTTTGTTATGACCTTAGTGGTTTTAATACAAAGATTCTATAAAAACCTGTTGGGTGATGAAGGATATCTGATGTTTACTCTGCCGGTACAATCTTGGAAACATATTCTCAATAAACTTATCAGTTCCATGATATGGGTCATTTCAAGCGGAATTGTAGCTTTGTTGTCTATTATTATTCTGATACCTATGAATATGTTCATGAAGGCGTTGTTCATACAGATACGATTTATATGGATTCAGCTGATTAATCATTTTGGTGTAGGAATATATTTAATTGGCTTAGAAACGATTCTAATAAGTATTTTGCTTCTTGCATCCGAGATACTAATGATCTATGCGGCTATTGCTCTGGGACATTTATTCAATAAGCATAAACTGTTGGCTTCGTTTGGTA
>CAZKKX010000177.1:0-5173 GCA_964553505.1 uncultured Eubacteriales bacterium
ATATTTTCAATGGATTCCAAGCTTTTTTTGCTTCGTAACTGTCAAAGACGAGATTATATCACTTATATGTAATTATTTCCATCAATCTTATAAAAACTTTATATATAAAAAGAGAACGCAGTCTAAAAACCGACATTCTCTCATAATTGCCCAGTCTCAAAATTACCTCACACTGCGTAATATAGACATGCCTGAACACTCTAATCTACGCACGCATTAAACATGTCTACACACTCCATGTCCAACACAACGGAAACTTCAATTTTATCTCTCAGCACCTTATTTCTAAAATCATCGCCATCTCTGGTAAATGTAGTGTATCGCGCAAAGTGCTGAAAACTAAAGATTTCTACGTATCTTTCCTTTGCATTCCTATTACGCACTCCACGTGCCTTGAGGATACAAAAAAGATGCCGTATGACGCTGGTATCCCCTTGGCGGTAGGGTATATTTCTGAAACAGACGCCTACGGAGCAATTTTTCAGCGATTCTGCATCTGTGTATTGCTAATAATTCGAGTAAATTGTAAGCAATAAAACCTTCAAAAGCGAGTTGACCTCTTGAAGGCTTTATTCGATACAACTTCCTATCATCAATATATTTAAAATAATTAACGGCAATGAATGGAACATCAGATATAGTAATCGCTCAGCCCAAAAATGTTATATCACTTTTTATCAGCAATCTTCCTATCTCATATATAGCACCTAATTCGAAGTTCCTAACCTCCTGTATAACTTGGTTACTTCCTATATCCCTATAATACGTTCCATCAAATTTGATCTTTTCATATAGCGGAGATAAGTTAACCATCTCTGTTGGATGAATTACGCCTTCTCTTTTCATAATACCACTCAAAATTGAATGATTTCCATTATAGACAATGGTCACGCCGATAGGCAAAAACAACATTGACCTGTGATTCAATTTTTGAAATTCAAACGGATTTCCGCAATCAGTGCCTATTGCTGTAATAGTAGTTTCGAATCTGCTTGTATTCCAAGCAACAGGAATGACCAGATTATCTTTTAAGCTTATTGATATTTTTTCGTTGTCTTCGATAGTGACACTATCACTGACATACGTTTTATTTTCACTTTTTATATAACGACACAAATCATAAAGCAATACATCTACATGGTCGACTTCTTGTCCCATAAATAATTGCATTAATAGCTTTTGTAGAACTGAAAAACCAATTGCATTAATATACCTGTAAATTGGATGTAAAAAATCACCGGATGTTTCAGATTTATCAATAATGCTTTGAGCTATATCAATGATACTCTTTAATTTCCTTTTCATATCTTCATTCTTTTTATTTATAAAAAACATGTTTTTATCCTCTCAAAGCATATTGCCGATGTATTGCTTGGCTCAGACCGACGAAATTACTTTTACTCGCTCCAAGGCTTACAACACGATATAAACTGATAGTTTTCTGATTGTTTGCTCCTCTATTAAGCACTTCAGTTGACAGCGTATAAAACTCCCATTGGTCAAGGTCAAGCGGATTGAGCGTTTCCTGTTCCTTATGCTTAAGTACACAAAACACATATACATCGGCTTGCCTTTGAAGAGAATCGGCATATATATTTTCCTCGCTATTCCATGCATGGGTAGGGCGGATGCCGAAGCGAATCTGCGAAAGCTCTTTTTGTGCCCATGATTGCAGGTAGGCTGAGGTCTTTACTTCGATGCGAATACCGTCGAGTGTAAGCAGGTCGTAGCTTTCCCAGGAGCCGCTTATTCCATCTGTTGAGCCGACTGCCATTGCGACAATAAATACCGCCAGCTTGCCCCGCTCCGTATTGCTTACAAGGTCGGAAAACGCCCAAGCCCAAAAATCATATAAGGTTTTATTATCACCATCCCCACCATTCAGGAATAATTCCTTTCCGGTTTTCTTTTGCGTGGAAATGGCGGGATAGCTACTATCAGTCAATATATATCACCATCCAAGTAAAGTCATCTTTATCTATCAACATTCGGCAGTACTGTTCTTTTCCAGTATTCGTTTATCCATATACGATAAAAGCCTATACACTTCATTCAAATACAGAAAACGTTTCAATGAATTTACTTCTGACTCGGCCTCAGTCACATGTCCGTGGGCTATTTTGTGCCTTGAATCATTTGAAGCGCCATCGGGGTTAGCACAGTCAAAGCGCTCAACAAACGCAGACAATATACGTTCAAGTACTTCAGAATATATCTGCCAATCTGAAAAGGATAGACTACTCATCGGCTGTACATTTAAGTATTCCGTAATATCATTAATCGCTTGCTGCGTACGGAATTTCGGTGCTTGCAATCCTATCCTCATGAAATCTGTTATGATGCCCTCAGTATGTATGCTTAAAAGCGTTGTAGATGCATTATAGCAACGCCGTGAATGACTTACCAAAGCCTGGTGTAAAACGAGTTTTCTCGGCTTGAAATAAGGAGAGTCATTCCATTTCTTCACAACCTTCTTTAATCTTTCGCATCTATTTTTTCTGAAATCCTGAACTACCAACCGATCAACTTCATCGTGGGTAATTGAATCTTTCTTATCATAAATCTCATCAATCACTTCTGTTGATAGCTCGTTAAGATAGAACCAACCAGATTTGACCAGCAAATCATGTTTTTCGCTCCACTGATGATGATATGTCAGCATAGAAAAATCTATCGATGACATAAAGTCAGTGATGGTTGAAAACGCCGGTTGCATCTGATTATAAAAATCGGTTTGAAACTGAGACATTTGCAATTCAAAGGGCTTAACAATTTCTGCAATATTAAAGCCTATCTGAGAGACTTTATCTAAAACTGACCGTATTTCAGGGTAATCAAATCTCGGGATGGCATTCATGTAACTTATATCCAACCACCGAAGCTGCTCCGTATAACGGAGAGCCTCCGTAATATGTGAAAAGTTCACTTTATTATAAACCTCTGAAAGCTCCTGCATTTTTCTGATATGGGGGAAGTCTATTGAGCGCATAAAAGCGTTTTGTTCTTCAACGATATTTCTTATAGCGATTGAACTTGAAACATTGATTGCTTTCGAGATCTTACTTAATGTTTTTGCAACAGGAGATACAGCACTCTTTACAAGCTTATCATTTGCCTTATAAAAACGCTCAAAGGAGGTTTCAGCTTGGGTATCCTCATATACTTCGTTAAGCCGCTCGTCGGTTTGGAGAATGCTTACCATAAGTGCCTCTAATTCCTCATCGGAGGCTTTAATGAAATCATTTTCTTCGAGATGTATTCCCGCACCGGCGCCCTCTGTTTCCTGGCACATATAGGAAGCGATCCTAGCGAAGGCAATTCTGTAATTACCGCTCTGTTCATAATAATCATTTAATTCTTTTAGGCAATTCATGCTAAAAAACACATCAATCTCTGTCTGATTACCAGAAAAGAAAAATGTCTTGAGCATTCTTGGTTTCTTCATGAACATGTCATTTATAGACTCACTCATAAGCCATCCCCCCTTTATCTGCCAACTTTTTGTATCTCTCCATCAAAAGACACGCACATAGCCTCGGTTGTTCCCGTTACTGGGAATCATCAAAATCTAGTAACCTTAAAGTAGTCTGATAGAATCATACTGAGATCCCAAAACACCTTAGCATTTAATGCCCGGAAAACGCTGCTTGAACCGCCGTTTTGCTTTGGCATATATTTTTGTTAATGCTTCAGTATCTTCGCGGCTCTCCATTAAAACAATATCTACGCATTCTTCCGGCGTAAAAAGATGTAACGGAGCACTCAAGCGATTCATCCGTTCAAGCATTGTTGCTTTTAGTTCTTCATCTGACAAATTAAGCTCTTTTTGACAATGTATAACCACACTTGTTATACCCGGCGCCATTGTGACTATAGAATTTTTGTAAGGGAAAAAGTTCTGAGCGTATATGTCAAGAAACTGCGGATCGTAGCCATTACCAAGACCGCTTAAATCATAGAACACGACTTCCGATAACATGCCCAGGGCATCTTCTATCTTTTTTTCTTCCATAAGAAAGGTTGACATATGATGCCTGCAGTTTCTGTATAACCCAAAGTCACGAGCTGCGAAATGTTCCATGCTACGCTTGTTTAGATAACCCCAAATTTTATCCCGGTAAGGCATATAAGGCGGCTCATGGATTATTCTGTTGAGGGACCATATATCCAGATCCTCAAGAGTATGCCGATGTATGTATGACACATATCCTTCTTCTTCAAGCACTTGCTTTCCGAGTTCAGTTAACTGGTATGTTCTTTTTGAAAAACGGGAGTTAAGTTCTTCGTGAGATACCTCTGCCATCAGACGCTTTACCAATTCGGCTTTTCTGCCACTCACTTTAAGTCCGTGTTTCTTCAATTCATCTTTTATAACTGTCGCATTTTCTTTTTCAATGGCACTCTGTAAATCTCCAACTTTAAGAAATCCTCGGTCAAGCAGCGAACGAAGATATTTATCAACATCCCTCACACCATACCTGTACCACCAAAAGCCTTGAAAAGAATTGCCTTCCGTATAATACGAACTAGCATAATCAAGAACCAGCACCTCATGAGGATATAGTCCGTGCTTGCTGGCGATAGCGTTTTGCATTCGCTTTTCAGCCGGAACAATTTCTTCTGCTTCAGAAGGTATGATTTCTGTAGTCACCTTTATAAACGACGATATATTTGCTTTGGGCTGTTTTACGTCTCCAGTCATCACTTTGTTCTGTAAAAATGACTTTTTACTTTGGACTGATTTCGGTTTTCTTTTGAAAAAATCCAAGAATGACACGTAATACCCCTCTCTGATTAATTTAGTCTATCTTTCTACTACATACTCTTTATCGTTAAGTAGTTTACAACCATATTTATATTTCTGATTTTTTTGCATTTTCCTCACGGTGCATTCCCAAATAATAATTATTCTTATATTCCGGCTTCGTGCATCGGGAGATTTAATATCCATGTTCAGCCTTACAGTTATTATCTGTCTACCTTTATCAGTTTTGCTCGTCAGGGTACAGGATCTTTATTATATTATCTGCCTCTTTATCAAAGTCAAAGTCCGGTTGCCCTTGGCGCGCATAATATGCAGAAAACCTACTCAGAATATCTTTCACAATTGAATCCTGAACCCGCAACTCAGGAGAATAGAATTCCTCAGATAGCTCGTCCGGAGAATAGTTAA
>CAZKKX010000178.1:0-5145 GCA_964553505.1 uncultured Eubacteriales bacterium
ATGGGCTCATCAAAAACGATAAACAAATGTCCCATGGCCAACGCGGTGCCTATGGCGACCTTTTGCTTCTGACCGCTTGAAAGTTCATATGTATTCTGATTTTTTATTCCTTCTATGTTAAGAAAACTCAAGGTTTCCATAACCCGCTTTCTCATAATTGAATACTCAGTTCCTAAATTTTCAAGACCAAAAGCGATTTCTCTTTTAACCTTATCCATTATCAATTGCTTCTCCGGATCCTGAAACACCATACCTACTGTCCGAGTATCCCCTTTAACCTCTCCGTAGAGAGTTCCTCCATAAAATTCAGGGACTATCCCGTTGAAAATTCTCCCTAAAGTAGACTTTCCGGAACCGGATTCTCCCAACAGTAAAATAGAATCTCCATTTTCAATAGATAAATTTATGTCTTTCAGTGCAGGCCTCTTGTTTTCAGGATAATAATAGCTTAAATTCTGTATTTTAAAAATTTCCAATGCTTACACCTCCAAACAAAAAATAGTGTCAATATCAGTATAAAATCCAAAACAGCCAACCAGATAAAATCAGGAGTATAAAACTTCTGAAAATTCGGATAGAATCGGTATTCGCCCACACCGTTCATAATACCTGCCAGAATAAAAACCAGAAGAGTTGAGGAAATAATCAAAAATAAATGATCTGAAAAAGACATGCTCATATGGATATAACTGGTCCTTTTATATTGCCCATACCCTCTTGAATAAAGAGCTTCCGCCCTGTCGACGGAGCCTTCCAAAGCTGAAATAAAAAGGACTTTAAGCAAAGGATAATAAGCCTCGATACGCTTTATTAATTTTTTTTCTGAAAAATCGACACCTCTCATTTCCATCACTTCTTTGACCCGTATGGCTTCTATTTTCAACCTATGGATAATGTTTGCAGACATTGAAAAAGTTATTGTCAACTTATGGGCAGTTTTGGAAAAGAAGCTGAAAGTGTCATCCTTATTGGTCATCATACCAAATATCGCAAAAATTAATATGAAGCAGGTTAGTTTTAATCCCATGTTTGCACCATAGGCTAAAGCTTCGGCAGTAATTTTTATTCTCCCTACCACCGGGATTCTATCGATTTGAAAAACCACTATCTGACCTTCTCTGGATAAAAGTGGATTGATGGCAGTAATCATGAGAACATTATAAATACCATACCTGACCATTGTTTTAAGTCTCTTTGCTCCCTTTACGATACTTGTAAGAACAATTAAAAATACCAGTAAAGAAAAAACATATGCCGGATTGCTATATATCAATATCATAATAAAAAGCATCGCAAAAAAGAAAATCATGGTTATTGGGTGAAATCTCATTATTTATCTCCTATTGATTAAATGGCAGGCTTACTATTTCATTGCCGGTCAACAGCACCGAAAATTTACCCTTAATCTGTTCTGAATTCTCACACAGCAGTTTTACACTTTTTTTTATGTCTTCTTTGCTGTTTCCGGTAATCAGCCAAATGGTAGACATCACATCATACCCATTCAGTGCGGATGCAATTACTGCTCCGTTTTCATAAGTTGCAGAAATTTCTCCCTTGAAGTCAAGGGCGTTTATCTTATGATCTATTTCAAAAAAAAGACCGGCCTTATATTTATGCTTGTATATCTCCTTCAAACATTCATGTTTTGAAATATCTTCCCATAATCCTATGATTATAACATTGTTTTTATCCTCTATAATTGGTTCTTCATTTATCTCTATATGTTCAATGTCAGATAAACCTTTCTTCGTTAAATATCTCTTTAAAGTCTCTCCTTCATTCTCATACCCCTCTGAATGCATAATTTGTAAACCCAATTGATCTTTGTAACCTTTTATAAAATTGTCCGGAAATGCACCTATAATACTGGATATATACATAGATGTGCCCCAATCGTGATAATCCCAGATAATGCAATCTCCCGCTCTCAATTCATAATCTCCTGAGCCTGCCTGTGACATAATACCGTTGACATAAAAAAACCAATCCAGCTTTTCACCGTTTTTCTTTGATGTAAAACCAGATTGCAGACCATGGATACTATTTATAAAAGAACCTCCATAAGCCGTTTCTACCTGAAAATTGTCTTCCATTATATGTAACAGTGCAGCACCTCTCGGTATTTCTACCTCATTTTGTGAAATGATTTCCTTTCCAAAATTTCTTGACACTATTATTTCTGCCCGGTCTAAAACACCAGAAGTGCTATTCTGGCTGCTCCTGCACCCTGATAAATTTACCAAACTTATCGTTATCACCAATACAATAAATATTTTTCTCAATATAATCCTCATTGCAAATAAAAACCTCTCTATTTCCTTTAGAGAGGTGGATTTACACTGATACATTAAAGGTTAAATCTCAAGTCGCCGTAACCTTACATACCTTTATTCCCTATCTCTTCAATCTCTCTATGTCGGAAATGATTTGAAGAATACCATGTCAGGTCTTCTGGCTTCCGGATCATCCTTGAATCAAACCTTCCCATCCGGCATTCAACTAAAAGTCATTTCTATTTCTGTCTCAAACTTTTAGTTGAGTGCCGGTTAGTGGCATCATTTATAGATTTTCGTCACCGGTTACAGCTGCGACTACAGCAAGGGCATTCCACCCTTTTCCCTTAACATGATATGCTTTTAAATTATCTAAAGTATATCACGCCTGAATTTTTATTACAACACGATAATAATTTTTAAAGATAACAGATAACAGAAAGGGTTAGAGGATAGAGGGGCAGAAGATCAGAAATTGATAATTGACAATTATGGTGGGGTTTGTTCTACTCCATACTCTATACTCTATAAACTGAACATAATCAGGTGATAGGTGAAAGATTTAAGAGTTAAGATATCTTAGAGCTTAAATCATACATCATAATTAGAGACTGAACACTACAATAAGGAGCATCTTAAATCTTTCTTTCGCCATCAAGGCATGCTGTATTCCTGCTGGCATAACAATCGTTTCCCCTTTTTTTAAGTGAAAGATTTCATCTCCAATGGTGATTTCCGCCTGACCGTCTAAAATATAAACCAGTGCATCTCCGCCGGAGGCATGTGCACTTATCTCTTCGCCTTTATCAAAGGCAAACAGAGTCAGACTCAAGGGTTTCCCCTGAGCCAGTGTCCTGCTGACCACCTGGCCTTGCTGATATTCTACCAAAGATTCCATTTCCAATACTTTTGAAAAATCCATATTCTTAATTAGATTTTGTGACATTTTTATACCTCCATCTTCTTTCTGTCCATAGATTCTTTTTTGATTCTTCTTTCCTTATTATAACAATTATCTTTGGAATTATTTGTTGCAGCAGCTACACCTTGGAACCAACAGTAATATTTAAATAGATTTATTTATCGTCAATATTCGATATTAAATAATTTACATGAATTTTCATATATGCTTTCTGTAAGTTCCGATTCTGATATCTTTCTTTGGCAGCTCAAATAACTAATCACATGGGTTACCATCTGAGGTACACCTGTTCGGTGACCATACTTCCATGGTCCGTCACTTTCCACTACCAGATTCGTTAGAGGAATACGTGATACAAATTCAGCATACTTCTTATTATAAAAAACATCCGGCGTAACTGAAATATAGTAACCTTCCTTTATGATTTCTTCCATCAGATTTAACTCTCCTTCAAACCAATGGAAAAGCACCTTTGAAATATCTCTTTTCCTTAGTTCCTCTAATGCGCACTCTGCCGTATCTTCAATGGCGTGCAAAACAACAGGCAGCCTTGTTTCTTCTGCTAAATCCAGAAATTTTATAAGGAGTCCTTTTCCTGCCGCTTTTATCCCATCAGCATTTCTTTTAGGAAGTTTAAGTAAATTGTAATAAGGTAATCCGATTTCACCAATTCCAGTTATTTTTTCTCGATTGTCCATGATCAATTTTTTTACTTCTTCATATTCCTTATAATGCTCGGGATATTCAGGATGAATGCCCAAGCAAACCAGAACCTGGGGATATGCAGACTGAATCTGCAGTAACTTCTTTGCCGAATTGACGTTTATTGACGCACCCATAACCTGCATGTCTTCTTTGTCTGTATTCAGTATCTCGACCAGTTCTTGAATTTTATATTGGTCCAAGTGGCAATGCACATCCATATATCTCATATCCTTATCACCCAAATCCTATTATTTCAAAGCATCCAATAACTCTTTCTTGTATTCCAGAAATTCCGGTAAAACAAGAAATTCCTTTTGCCGCGGTCTTTCAAAGTCAATGCTGACTTTCTTTACTACCTTTGCCGGTCTTTGACTTAGAACATAAACCCGATCCGACATAAAGACCGCTTCTTCAATATCATGTGTGACAAAAAGAACGGAGTGTTTATACTTTTCCCATATTTTCAAAAACCACTGCTGCATTTGAGATCTACTGATCGCATCCAAGGCTCCAAAAGGTTCGTCCAATAGCATAATTTCACTGTCTGTTAGTACTGTCCTCAGGAGTGCTGCTCTCTGCCTCATACCTCCGGATAACTGGTTTGGATAGGCTGATTCAAACCCTTCCAAACCAAAATCCGTCAGCAGTTTTCCGACTTGTTTTACAGCATCTGTTTTTCTGATACCTTGAATCTCTAAGGGCAAAATAACATTATCCAAAAGTGTTCTCCAAGGCATTAGAAGGTCTTTTTGCTGCATATAGCACATTTTATTCTGCCACTTTTCCAATGGAATATTGTCAATTTTTACCTGACCACGATACTGGGAATCAATTCCGGTTAGAATCTGAAAAATAGTACTCTTCCCACATCCACTGGGTCCAAGAACGGATACAAACTCACCGGCATTAACAAATAAACTAATGTTCTCCAATACTTTAAGAACATCATTTTGAGATACAAATTCTTTTTGTACATTAGTCAATTGAATTTTGGGTATCATCGTCATATCCCCTTATCTTATTAGTAAGTTCCTATTTTTCCGGTATAAATTCATTGGTGAAAGCAGATTTTACGTCTATCTTAATTTCAATCAAATCATTCTCAAAAAGCCAATCCGTATAGTTTTGCCAGACCTCTTCTTTCTGGATTCCCCATTGTTCAGCTTCTGCCTGATATTTATCACTTAAATATTTCTGACTTTCAATAACCAGTGTCCTGTCTAATTCAGGAGCATTCTCCAA
>CAZKKX010000179.1:0-5059 GCA_964553505.1 uncultured Eubacteriales bacterium
TTCTATAAACTTTGGCTGTACCCCTTTTATAAATTACAATTATTAGAAATCCAAAGTTCGACAATGATTTTTTACTTATACTGCCCTGAAAAATTCATTTATACTCTCTTTAATTAATATAATAAGCACTTAAAAAGAACAGCCCTTATTGGTTATGAACTGTTCTCCCCTTATTATATATTAGCCTTAAGCATATTGGTCAATTCTTTGGCCTCTGTATTGAAAATCTTTTTGAGGATCAGTGGCCATAACCGTTCTGGTCTTACCGCCCGAAACATATGCTCTGCCACACTCAGGGCAAATCGAAGTAAAAATCTGAACGCTTTGACTTACAATTTTTTTGCCCTCTGCCTCTGCATCCGCCCTTCGATTACGAACATGTTCATTTTCATGAGCCATTACAGTTGAAGCCGAAGCTTCCGGAGATATATGCCTCGGAGATTTAAAGGAAACGCCAAGATCATTTGATCCATCCACATACTTCCTTCCGGCACAGGTTTTACATTCCTCTTTGCCTACAGTCTTATCACTGTCATTTAATCTTTCAGCATTCATTTGCAATGCCTTCTCACCAATTTCCATTCTGTCACCGGTAGGTTCCATCAATATTCTGGTCTCCGAACTTGCTCCAGCATTAGAAATCACAGCAGAATCAGATATCAATGTGTTTTTCTGATTCTGAGTTTTATTGTTATTTTGATATCCATAATGATTATATATACTTTGAGCTGATGTCATTTCAATGTGTAGTGGCATAAAATCACCTCTTGATAGGTCGATTAATATTCTTATATGCTTATTATAATACTATATATCCACATTTTTCAAGTCTACAAGGATATCTTCTTCATTTCACAAAGAAATATCTAACCTCCTGTTAAAATACTGAAGTAGACTTCCTTTCCTATGGAGTGCGTGACTTGAAGCTGCTTTTTTATGTGTGGATTTATAAAATTATTAATATAAAATGCCAAAAATTTATTATATTAATTTATAAGATATTTTTAACTTTATGTACCATACTATTAATAGTTTAAAAATACTCCAACTGAAATCGAGGTGGGTTTGTGCAAAACATTGAGGAAATTTCAATACATCAAATACAAAAAATGCTTTCAAATAAAGAAGTATCTATTAAGGAATTAGTTAGAGAGTATTTAATGCGAATTGCTTTATATGATCAAGGATTCGAAAAACTCAACAGTATTTTAGAAATCAACCCTGATGCACTTTCTATCGCTGCCGAATTAGATACCAATCGGTCTGAATATACAAGTAAATTATACGGTCTTCCCGTGTTATTAAAGGATAATATGGATACTTTAGACTGCATGCACACATCCGCAGGTTCGCTGGCGCTTGGAAAATCCATCGCATCTTCTGATGCACGGATAGTTGAAGTTTTAAGAAAAAAAGGTGTTGTGATACTTGGGAAAACAAACATGACAGAATTTGGCGACCATATGACCAAAGGCATGAAACCCGGATACAGTTCAAGAGGAGGTATTGTGAAATCACCATATAACAAAAACAATAATCCGGGAGGATCCAGTACAGGCTCAGCAGTTGCAGTTTCTGCAAATCTTTGTGCTGCATCATTTGGGACCGATACATCTGGCTCCATCATGTCTCCTGCAGTAAAAAACGGCATAGTCGGGTTCCGTCCTTCTGCAGGATTACTCAGCCAGAAAGGCATTATCCCTGTCAGTTTCACTTTAGATACCGCAGGACCTATGACACGTTCCGTTATGGATTCTGCCATCCTATTTTCAGAGCTTATCAATTTGCATATAGAAATAAATAATTCAAATATTAAAGAAACTGTAATTGGAATAGATCAAATAACTTTGAATAATTTAACCGGGGAAGAAGAAAAAAAAGCCGATGTGATTATCAAAGCCCTGAAAAAATCAGGCGCAATACTGAAACTAATAGAAATTCCAAAAAAACCAAAAAAGAATCTAAAAGACATACAGCTATATGAATTTAAGTATGCTTTAAACAGATATCTTTCCCAACTGCCAAATACATTTCCAATACATTCACTTAAAGATATCATTGAATTTAATAATCTGAACCCTGAAAAAACATTAAAATATGGTCAGACAATTCTTGTTGATGCTGAAGAAAAAACAAAGGGTAACTTAAGCGAACCCGATTACAGGCTTCTGTTAGAAGACAGAAAAAAGACTAAAAATGAAATTAATCATAAATTAAAGGAAGTCGATATCTGTATCATGTTTCAGGAAAACTTGATATTACAATATATAGGGCTTCCAATCATATCCATTCCTCATGATACTTACATAGATGGTATGCCTTATGGTGTCTATTTAACTTCATTAAACGATACAGTACTCCTTAAAAAAGCATATAGCATAGAACAGATTATCGGATATAGAGTTGCACCGGCATTATCTTAATAGTTTTCTCAACTCTGCTTTGTTAGTGACCTTAACTTCTCCCCGTGAAACCTGAACCAGTCCTTCTTTCGAAAAATACCGCAGCATTCTTGAAACCACTTCTCTTGCAGATCCCAGATGATTTGCTATCTGTTCATGTGTCAATATTACGGTATCGCTATTGTTTCTCGATATCTCATCTAACAGAAAAATAGCCATCCTCTGATCCAGCTTAAAAAAGAGAATCTGTTCCATAGCCCACATCACATCTGAAAAGCGAGTAACCGCTTCATTCAATAAAAAATTTTCTACATAAACATTCTTAGCAATCCTTTCAACTGCATCTGAATTTATTAGGATAATATCAGTAGGTATTTCGGCATCTATATGAACATCAAAAGTAATATTTTTTAAAATACAGGACACAGATAATACACAAACATCCCCTTGCCCCATATGATAAAGCGTCACTTCTTTACCTTCCTCAGATAATATATACACTCTAAGACGACCGCTTTTGATTACCATTACACCTGTACAATTGTTTAAACTGTTATGTATGCTCTCACCCTGCCTATAAGTAACAATTGATGCATTATTTAAAATTTCTTCTTGTTCTGCCGGCTTTAATTTCTCCCAGAAATCAAATACCTCACAAATCATTTGTTTATCTTCATTCTTAATCATACAAGCACCACCTGTCATTATTATGCCTTGAAAATCTAATATATTATACCTGCTTTATCACAGCATATCCACTCTTTCTTTTTCTAATATTATTTACATTTTGTGATTATGTCACAGATAAAAACATTTTTTCCTTATATAATGATTTATATTTTGAAAAAACTGCTTTCAACCCATTTTAATAAATTAGAAGGAGGTCATTATTTATGTCTGCATTTTATATCAAAACTAACCGTATTTTTACCCCCATTAGAAAATATGGATGGATTTTTACTTTATTAGTTGCCATTGAAGGCATCTGGTTTCCCAAGTTAGGGTTGCTGGTCATCCCAGTTATAGTTTCTTTATTGATGCTTTCTTTTTTTAAGGGAAGATACTGGTGTGGGAATTTTTGTGCCCACGGGAGCTTATTTGATTCACTATTATATCCTATCAGTCAAAACCGGAAAATACCAAGTTTCTTCAAATCTAAATATTTAATAGGCGCATTTTTTATCTGGTTTTCATTTAACCTGATCAGGAAATTTATTAAAGTTTCTGCACTCTTTGGTTCAATGGCATTTTGGGATAAATTAGGATTTATATTTGTTGCAAGTTATCTGATGGTTACTATAGCAGGCGGTATTTTAAGTCTTTTTATAAGCCCCAGAACATGGTGTAATTTCTGCCCCATGGGATCTTTGCAAAGGCTTTCTTATAAGCTAGGGAAATTGCTGGGTGTCGCCAAAAAATTTGATGAAAAAGTAACAGCTGCAACTACAGAAATGTGTCATACCTGTGGGAAGTGTGCACGAGTATGCCCTATGCAGCTTACACCTTATCAGGAATTTTCGGATAAAAATCAGTTTGATTCGGATATTTGCATACGATGTTCTACATGCGTGGAAAACTGTCCTGCCGGAATTCTTTCATTGGACACTGAAGAGGAAGCTATTAAAATAAAAAGAAATACAGATATTACAGGGTATGAGAACAGGCAAAAAATAACAGCCGTCATAGAAAAAATCACTCCGATACAAGACGATATTCTAGAATATACTTTTAAATTCATATCGCCGGAAAAAGTTGATTATAATGAGGGGCAGTTTATTTTGGTAAAAATTCAAGATAATCCTGAAATGTATCGTGCTTTTTCCATATCTTCCTATAATACAGATAGTACCCGATTGAGTGTCACCATTAAAAAAATGGAGGACGGATACGGAACAAATATCATTTTCGACCAGTTCAAAGAAGGTAATAAGGTAGAACTGGAAGGACCTATGGGCAGAGAATTGGTAATCGATAAATCTGCGGAAAAGGTAATCCTAGTTGCAGGTGGTATCGGTATCACTCCGTTTAAAGCAATCGTTAAGGATTTGGTAAAACATAGTGGTAATTTGAAAGACTTCAAGCTTATTTATGGCGCAAACTATGAAAGCGAATTTATTTATGATGATGAGTTTAAAAATCTGCAATCCGAAAGTAATAAATTTGATTATATCAAAGTCGTAGCTTTCGATGAAAACTGGAAGGGTAAAAAAGGTTTTGTCACAGATGTTATGAAGGATATGGACCTACAAGGCTACAAGATCTACATGTGCGGACCTAAGCCTATGACTGATGCTTCTGTCAAAGTGCTCAAAACTATGAACATAAGCGAAGATGAAATTTACTATGAAAGTGCATAAATAGAATGGGGACGGTGACTTCTTTTTCAGAGATTTCCGAGACAGCCTTCTTGAATTCTTCATCCCTTCCTCCTAATTTTTTCCATTCTACCACATTTATTTACAATATTTTAATATATATTGAATTAGCATAACCGCACAGAATATGTGCGGTTATCTATTATTTTTCTTCTCTTCCTTTTTTCTAACCTCTCGGATAGCCACAAGGGCTGTCCCTGCTTTTTTCTAACTTTCTGACCCTCTATCCTTCTATCCTTCTATCCCTCCATCCCTTTTTTCCTCTCACTTATTATAGATCCT
>CAZKKX010000180.1:0-2375 GCA_964553505.1 uncultured Eubacteriales bacterium
TAAGGGAAAAGCAGCTCCACAATTTAACCCAAAATTGGAGCTGATTTTCTTTTTTGCAAACAAAATTTTTTAATTATTGACATAAACATTAGATAAATATACGATTAATACATCCTCTATCTTCCGGAATGTGTTTGGAGGAATGCTCTTATGATTCTAAATAATAAAGAAAAAACCTATTATACCATTGTGGTTTTATGTATTATTTCCGTCTTAATATTAAGCTTTTTTTCAATTAATTCGTTAAAAAAAGATTACTTTTCAGCCATTGGTCAAAGGGCTTTGAGTATTGCAATTGTAACAGCTGACAGCATTAAAATAAGCAATTTGGAAGTTATACGACTTGAGGAAATGGAATTTAATGAATTATTAAATGATCCCATTAATATAAAATTTGAGCAATCTGCTCGAAAGTTTATGGAGATTAGCGGAATCAAGTATATATATATTATGCGAAGATTATCGCCGGATAGAATTAAATACACTGTAAATACGGAAGAAATAGAGTATTTTGGTGTCCCTGAAGGAACTGAGCTGGATACGATTTATTTGATGGATGCAGTGATAGATAATGAAACAAGATTGGAAGACACGGACAATCAGTGGTATAGCGATAAGGATCGATATACCGTATTGAATCCTGATATTTCAAATATCTATATGAACAAAAAAATGACATATGCTTTTTATAAGGATGAATGGGGAAGCTACCTTACAGGATTTGCCCCGGTTTATTCTATTGAAGGAGATTATATCGGTATACTGGGTGTGGATATTTTTTTGGAAGAATATACAACATTGGTCAATAAGAGATTAATTATTCTTTTGATAATGAATATTATCAGCGTCGTTATGGGAGTAATTATCATTGATGGTATTAGGAGGTTTTATAAAACCAAAGCTGATGCCTATCATTTTAAGCAAAAATCCTATTTGGATGATATGACGGATTTGCTAAATCGCCGTACTTTAAAAGAACGCTCCAAAGAATATTGGAAAAAGGCATTTGATCAAAACATTTCTATTACAGTGGTTATGTTGGATATAGATTATTTTAAAGCATATAATGATAAATACGGACATATAATCGGAGATGAGTTAATCTCTAAAGTAGCTTCGGCTATGAAACTTTGCACACGAGAGAATGAGGATATGCTTTTCAGATATGGTGGAGATGAGTTTATGATATTGTTTTTTGATACTGATATGAGCACCATTCAATTAATAATAAAACGAATAAGAGAACATACCAAAAGTATCTGGATCAAAGGGGTTAATGAGAGAGTAACATTAAGTTTTGGTATTGCTTCAACAATGCCGAAAGAGGGAATGGACTTAACTCAGCTGATTCAAAAGGCTGATAAAGCTCTTTATCTTTCTAAACAAAAGGGGAGAGACTGTATACATATATATAGCACAGATTAGTAATGTTATGATGGCGGTATTCGACTAAGCGAATTGACTATTCCAATAAGTTGGAATAGTCAATTTGCCTTAGGTTTCTTATAACCAGGAAGTTGTGATAAGAGCATTCCGGAGAACATAAGAATTCCTCCAATTACTCCCTGAGTTCCTAAATTTTCATGAAGAATAAGCCAGCCGCCAAAAGCACCAATAACCACCTCCATACTTAGAATAATAGCTGCATGAGAGGACGGTGCATGTTTCTGACCAATAACTTGAAGTGTATATGCAATTCCCACAGAGCAGATGCCGCCATAAAGAATAGGAATAATTGCCAATTTCAGAATACTGACTGAAACTGTTTCCAGTAATAAAGCCGTTATCAAACTTAATAAGGCACAGATTGCAAATTGGAAAACAGACAGCATTAAGGGGTCTGTTTTTTTTGAAAAATAGCCTATGAGCAAAATATGTAAAGCCCAGAAAAAAGAACCAATTAGTTCAAGAAAATCCCCTTTGGATATTGAAAAATTTCCGACAGAAGTGAGATAATAAAGGCCAACAACGGCTAATACCGCCCCAAACCAAGTGTTTAGACCGACTCGTTGTTTAAATAGCATACCTAATAATGGCACTATAAGAATATATAGTCCGGTAATAAAAGCTGCTTTTCCGGCAGAAGTATAGGCAAGCCCTATTTGCTGAAAAGAAGATGCAAAAAATAGAACAGTACCTGGTCCTATACCGGCAAGAAAAGCTTCTTTAATTTCGGAACCGTTATATGATTTTGTAATATCGGATTTCTTTTTCTTATTAGAAAGATAAATAAAGGGTAGAAGAGAGAGACTTCCAAGAGCAAATCGAAGACCGTTAAAAGTAAAGGCGCCGATGTATTGAGCACCGACACGTTGAGCAACAATGGCAAGTCCCCATATGATTGCGGCAAGTAATAATACTAAGTTGGACTGAAG
>CAZKKX010000180.1:2475-5036 GCA_964553505.1 uncultured Eubacteriales bacterium
TTAAGATAAAAATGAGTACGAACACTCGTACTCATACAATTATAAAATCGGTTTTTCCTTCTTTAAATTGTATTTTTCAAGAGATTCAGCGTAACCGCTTTATCAGAGTCAATAAATCTATGTAAATACCATATGCGGTTTGCTGTATTTCCGGTGCATGTTCCAAAATGCTCAGATTGCCCATTAAATCAGTTGTGATGGTTACTATGGATGATGTTGAATCAATGTCGTAGTATATATCATTGGAGTCTGTTTTGCAAGGAAAAACTTTTCCTTTCACTATGTTATTATCGTAGTAGCCAAGGCAAAAAAGTTTAATTCTTTTCCCTGACCGAAAGGCAGATTCAATATCAGCTTTATTTATGTGGGATATTCCGGTTCTGTCTATCTTATCCGGATTAAGATCACCATTCATAAGGACATTGGCGAGGGCGGCGGTTTTAGCTGCCGCATCCCAGCCTTCGGTATCCAGTGAAGGATCGGCTTCTGCAAAGCCCTGCTTTTGAGCAAGAGTAACAGCAGAATCGTAAGTTTCTCCTTTTTCCATTTGTTCAAGTATGAAATTTGTAGTAGAATTGAGGATTCCTTTAAAAGACAATATCTTGCATCCCATAAGAGTTTCTCTAACCATATTAAATATGGGTGTTCCATCCATTACGGTGGCTTCATAAAGGAAGTGAACATGATGATTTGTTGCAAGTCGGCATAGCCTATTAAATGCCCAGGCAACAGGTCCTTTATTTCCGGTGATAACGTGCATTTTTTGTCTGAGGGCAGTTTCGATATGTTGAATTGCAGGCTGCCCGTCGGCAATAGATAAAGTGCTTAATTCAATGAGAACGTCTGCAGCGGAATGATGAATCAAGTCCATTGCTTTTCGTGATGTCCATGATGGATTTGAAGACAAAAATTTTCCTGAAGTATTTATTTCATTTAAAGCATTTCGCAAGTTTATTCCTTTTTTGTTCAGTAAACAACCTTTTGAGCCTGTAGCAATAGCTGTTACTTTAACCTGAATATCACTGTGATGCCTTATTTCTGCTTCTTTTTCTACTATCATTTTGCAAAAAGCCTGACCTGCATTACCAAATCCTATTAAACAAATATTCAGTGTATTCAAAATCAATCACCTCGTTATTAAAAACTTATATAATAATCTACCACCTAATAAGTTTTTTTTCAATAAAATCGATGAGGGCAAAAAGTAAAAAACCTATCAGACTGAGAATTAATATGCCGGAATACATATCAATGTAATTGATTCTTAACATTGCATCCATAATGTAGTAACCCAAACCATATGTTGTGCCAAAATTTTCTGCAAAGAAAAGGACTGAAATAGAAGTGGCAAGGGCAATTCTTATTGATGACAGCAGCCGGGGTAACGAAGCAGGGATTAAAATGTGAATGAATATATCGATGGGTTTTGCACCAATTGAAATCAATGGAAAGTAATACCTGTGGTCCAGATTTTTAATAAAATCTCTTAATGATAACAATATCTGAAATATGATAATTAAAGTAATAATGATAATTTTGCTCCTATCACCAAGACCGAATAACAGCATGATGATAGGAAGGAATGCAATTTTAGGAGTAGGATAAAAAAAGTATATAAGGGGAGATATTAGTTTATCCAGCCACTTGAAATACCCGATGCAGATTCCTGCCGGCCATCCGATTGCAAGTGCTGCCAGAATCCCTATTCCAATACGTTTTAGGCTATAGAAGCAATGGATAAGTATTTTGTCTTGGAAAATATTACAGGTATGCGCTACTACAACAAATGGGGAAGGGATTATTTTTGAATGAATCAGCAAAGATGCCATATACCATAGCAGAAAAACAGCGGAAGTTAAATAAATAGCTTTATATAGTATTTGTTTCATAGTAAAGATTCCTTTCCGATATTTAGTTTTTCTACGATATATTTTTTTATGGATTCTTTTTTTACGGCATTTTCAGAATCAATATTTGGGTTGGCTATACGATCCATAATACCGTTTTTTAGAATAAAGATAGAATGTCCAAGTTTTAAAGCTTCATCTACACTATGGGTTACGAGCAGAGTTGTCGGTTTATACTTGCGCCAAAGCATGAGGAATAAATCCTGAGCAGCATTTCTGGTGATTTCATCCAAAGATGAAAATGGTTCATCAAGCAGCATAATATCCGGATTAAACAAAAAAACTCTGGCGAGAGCAATCCTTTGTTTTTGTCCGCCGCTCAAAGTATTAGGGTGCTTTTTTAATATGTCTTGTAAATTTAGCGAACAAATTATTTCATTAAAAAAGTCGGAAGAAAAAGGTTTATTATGTATTTTATTTAACAGAGTTATGTTAGTTTTTGCATTTTTCCATGGATATAACCCATATTCCTGAGAAACATATCCTATAAGATGACTGTCAGGGGTTAAAGGGCAATGATTCAGAGTAATACTTCCGGATGTAGGCTTTATAACACCTCCGATGGCTTTAAGCAAGGTTGTCTTTCCTATTCCGGATAATCCCAGAACGCAACCGATTTCTCCCTTTTTTAGAACAAAACTGACATCCTTCACA
>CAZKKX010000181.1:0-5018 GCA_964553505.1 uncultured Eubacteriales bacterium
CACATTCATTTACCTGTTCAATCAGGGAGTACCCGTATATTAAAACTCATGAATCGGCAGTATACTAAAGAACATTATTTGAATCTGACAGAAAAACTTAGAAAAGCCAGAAAAGGCATTGCGGTTTCAACGGATATCATTGTAGGTTTTCCGGGAGAAACGGAAGAAGATTTTAATGAGACCATGGATTTAATAAGAAAAGTACAATATGATTCTGCTTTTACTTTCCTGTATTCGCCAAGGAAGGGTACTCCGGCGGAAAAATATGAAGATTTAGTTGATTCCGAAACTAAACATAAATGGTTTGATAAATTGGTAAAAGAGTTGAATATAATTTCTCATAAAAAGAATTTAACTTATGAAGGTATGGTTGTCGATATATTGGTGGAAGGCAAGAGTAAAACAGATGAGGCGAAGCTTTCGGGCAGGACATCGACGAACAAACTCGTTAATTTTTTAGGGAGTGCAGAGGAAGGAGATATTGTTACTGTCAAAATAACGAAAGCGAAGACTTTTAGCTTGGAAGGAGAAATGTTAAAAGCCCTTACATAAGCAAGGGCTTTGATGATAACTTACAAACACATAATTTTTGAATAAGCTGAAATTACACTTTCATCTATAGTATGAAAAGGTTTTATCAGTTAGTATAATTTATTATATTTAAGTCGGAATATATAAAATCTTGCTCAATCTTTGCTCTAACAATATTTGCCGCCGTAACCGCCATAGCCGCAAGTACAGAATAAAACAACTAATAGTAAGAAGAAAAACAGTAAACTGCTGTCGCATCCACTAAAGATGCCGCCAATTCCACCGTATTTATTGTCGCACATTGTTCTACCTCCATTTTAATCAAATTAAACAGCATGATTTAGCTATTTAATATATATTATGGCTTATAAAAAATATATGTGAAGGAATGAAACAATTCTGTTAGTAATTATGTTTGAAAGAAGTTATCGGATGTTATAAAATTAAATATATATAAAGAAAAGAGCAAAAGGAGTCCTGATATGTCTAAGAAAAGGTTTGATTTTGATAAGGAACGTGAAATATGGAAAAAACAGATGGAGTCCAAGGGAATAAACGTAGATGATAATTCCAAAAAAAGAAAAGACAATACGCCGGAATGGCTTAAAAAGAAGATGCATATTGTTATGATTTTTTTAGGTGTTTATTTTCTTTTGGTACCTGCACGACAGCTATTTTTTCAAGATGAAAGCATTTCACCCGTATCATTGATCTTTTCCCTTGTTGTAGGCGGTTTTCTTATTTTTGGAGGAATAAAAAAATATAAAATTAATAAACAAGAAGAAAAGTAAGCAGCAAATAGGCTGCTTTTTTTAATTGAATAGAATATTTATTTCTTTTGAAAGCAATAATATTGGTAAGAATAACAGGAGGTGGAAGTGTGAAAAAAGTAGCAGTTGAAAGATCTTTGCAAAATATAAAAGATTATTTATCGCAAAATGGGTATCAGGTTGAAGCTTTGGAGGAAAAAAGGTACCAATTGGATTCCTTTGATGCAGTGGTAATTTCCGGTCAGGATACAAATTTTCTTGGGATGCAGGAAACATGGACAAAAAAAAGTGTCGTTTCCGCACACGGCCGAACTGCTGAGGAAGTAAAAAAAGAACTGGACAATAGAATTATGTCATAAAAGTGTAAAAACAAAGAAAACAAAAGATTTTGCATTCTGCAAAATCTTTTTCAAAATGAAACATTGTTATAGATGTTTCATTTTCACATAGAATAGAATATACGACAACATATTTATTCTATTAAGGGTGTGTTAAATGAAAAAAAAGAGAATATCTACTTTAAAAATAGCGGCAACATACATAGGAACTATCGTAGGTGCGGGTTTTGCGTCGGGACAGGAGGTTTTACAGTTTTTTACCAGATTTGGGCTAAACGGATTGTACGGACTTATACTGACGACAATTATGTTCATTGTTTTTGGATATATTATTATGGATCTGGGGAAAAAGCTGAATTCTCGTTCTCATTTAGAAATCATAAAATATTCCGGCGGAAAGTGGGTAGGAACGATTATTGATTTTATTATTACATTTTTTCTTTTTGGTGCTTTAACAGCTATGATTGCAGGTACCGGCGCTTTATTTCAACAGCAATTTCAAATTCCTGAAATATGGGGTAATCTTCTCATGGCAGTCTTAACGGCGATAACTGTTTTGACGGGAATAAATGGAGTTATAAATTCCATAAGTTTTGTTGTCCCGTTCTTATTGACGGCAGTTATCGGCATTAGTATCTTTTCTATTATAAATGCTCCACCTGTTTTATCATTGGCAATTCAAGTTGAACAAGTTGAAGGTGGACTCATAAAAAATTGGTTATTAGCAGCAATTCTTTATACATCCTACAATACAGTTATTTCCATCGCAATTCTT
The DNA here is from genome assembly GCA_964553505.1 of uncultured Eubacteriales bacterium. GTDB lineage: Bacteria > Bacillota > Clostridia > Peptostreptococcales > JAAYPU01 > JAENZQ01. The sequence goes on from CAZKKX010000181.1 coordinate 2,415, forward strand.
GGTCCGCTTGGGGTTGAAGCAAAGAATAAAAAAGCGATTAAATACGGTGCTGTTTTAGGCGGACTTGGGCTTGGTATTGGTTCAATCATGATTTACCTGGCCTTGTCGGGTGATGTTTTGAGCTTGATAGATGTTGAAGTTCCTATGGTAGATATAGCAGGCAGAATATCCGGAACTGTTCAGATTATTTATGCGATTGTTTTAATTGCCGAAGTATATACCACTGCAGTAGGAAGCCTGTTTGGTTTTTCTTCAAGAGTTACAAGAGTTAATTATTCATTTTTTAAGAAAAGAATAATTATAATTGGAACGGTCATTGTAGCTTTTTTTGCCAGTCAGTTTGGTTTCTCAAATTTGGTGAAATACTTATATCCTTTAGTGGGATATGGCGGAATGGTGCTTCTCATAAGTCTTTTGTACAGTGGATTAAAATATAAAACAAGGGGATGAAAGCATATATTAAATTATTATAAATTCGAAATATGCCTTTGAAAAATTTCCGTATCGATTTTAAATCTTAATTCTCAAATCTTAATGCTGTGCTATAATAGATTATAAATAGATAGTGGTTATTAAAGTGTGGTGAGATGGTGAAACGAGATGAAAAAATATGGAAGCATTTTGTACAAGGTATAAATTTTGATCAAAAGCTTATTAAGGAAGATATTTTGAATTCATGGAAACGTTGCAAACAATCAGGCGTTTCTCTTTATGATTTTGATATAAAATTATTAATGAAACCCGAAGAAAAAAGCAGTTACATACTGAACGATATTCCTGAATATAATCGCGCAAATTATCGTGAGTTCTGCAATATTATTGAAAATCTTAATCTGAACATCAGCATATATGATAAAGATGCGAGGCTAAAGTATATTATTAATTATGACCGGAGATTTGATAATCTTTACCCTGAAATTGGTTATTTTTTAGATGTTTCCGAAGATAAGATGGGAACAAATTCTACCTGTATGGCTATTGCGGAAAATAAACCCTTTATGGTGATTGGTCCTGAGCATTATAAATTAATTTTCCATTCTTTCAGTTGTGCTGCAGCTCCGTTTTATGACGGAAATGATGCTGTTGCAGGAACTATTAATGCATCTTTTGTAAGTACAAATATCAATAACGACACTCTAAATGTCATTTACAGTCTGGCCCGGCTCTATGAGACACTGATTCTGAAAAAAATCCCCTTAGTTGTAAAGAAAGATACTCCGGTAAAGGACGATAAACATAGAGGTTTGACCGGATTTGATTATATATTGGGAGAATCAAAGGCTATAAATGATGTTAAAAAAATTGCCGGAAAAGCTGCACAGGTGGATTCAGCAGTATTAATTTATGGCGAGAGCGGGAGTGGCAAAGAAGTTTTTGCACAAGCCATTCATTCTGAAAGCCGGAGGAAAGAAAAGCCTTTTGTAGCTATAAATTGTGGCGCAATACCAAAGGATCTGATAGAGAGTGAACTTTTTGGGTATGAGGCCGGGACTTTTACCGGTGCTGTGAAAAGCAAGAAAGGCCTGCTGGAATATGCCTCGGGAGGAACCTTCTTTTTAGATGAGGTAGAAAATATGCCCTTAAATGTACAAATAAAGCTTTTGAGAGCGCTGTCTTCTGCAAGCATTATGAGGATAGGAGGTTTTGAACCCATTCCTATTGATGTGAGAATTATTGCAGCATCCAAGAAAGAACTGGAGGAAGAAATTCAGAATGGAAACTTCAGGGAGGATTTTTACTACCGAATCAATGTTATACAGATACATATCCCGGCATTGAGGGAAAGAATAGAGGATATAAAGCTTATCATACAGCATTACATAAAGACATTTTCGGAAAAAAATAATATCTTGGTTAAGCGGATAGAAGATGAGTTTATTCATTGTCTCGAAGCTTATCATTGGCCTGGAAACGTACGCGAATTATTGAATATAATAGAACGCTCTTTGGTATTGTCCGAAAACGGTGTGATGGATGCGTCGCTGATCCCCTTTTCAATAAAGGAAAGATATACTCTGACTGAATTAAAAAAGGAATTCAATCAGGCTTTGGATAATCCTTTGCCAAAAGGCGTATCACTGCTTGAGATTTCTGATCGTGTTATTATTGAACGTGTACTGAAAGAGGAAAATCGGAATATGTCAAGAACTGCAAGAAGACTTGGGATTTCACGGCCGACTCTTTACAAGAAAATAAAAAAATTTAAGTTGTAAAAATCCTTGACAAACTCATTGAGTTGTAAATAATATTTACAACTTTTTTTTTGTTTCTTCTTAAAAAGTAAGTATTTTTCAAAGCATTAATCTTGGCTTGATACTTGCACTAATGTTTAAACAGGAGGGGATGCCATGCCGTTTATAACCATTCAAACCAAGAAATCAAATAATAAAATCAACATTGAGGAATTTGGCCGTACGCTTTCGCATAATATGAAAATTAGTTTGGATAGAATCAATATCATTGTTAAATATTTTGAAGAAGAAGATGTCTTTTTTGGAAGCGGCAATGATTATATTGTTATTTCAATATGGGTATCCGAGGTCAATGAAAAGGAATTCATAGACGATTTATTTAATGAAGTGAAACATCTTGCCGGAAATTTGT
>CAZKKX010000182.1:0-5006 GCA_964553505.1 uncultured Eubacteriales bacterium
AGATTCCTTCGCAAGTTGTCTTGCGGAGGAATTTTTAATGAAAAAAATCGAATTATATACTATAATAACAATATTGAGAAATGACTCATGGAGGTTTTTAATGTTCTGGTATAAGCTCATTATATTAGCACTAATTGGCGGAATAATCGGATATTTAACAAATACAATAGCCGTAAAAATGATTTTCAGACCATTGAAGCCTGTTAATCTTCCTTTTAATATTCAAATTCAGGGACTGATTCCAAAACGAAGAGAGGACATTGCAAAATCAATAGGAGAAATCGTAGACAAAGAACTTGTATCAGTTGAAACAATTTTTGGTAGATTTATTGAAAACAGCGGAAAAGATATTCTGACGGAAAAGGTAAAAGAAAAGCTGAAGCAGGCTGTTAGCATGAATTTACCGACTATTATTCCCAATGTCGTAAAAAATATGATTACAGAATATGCTAATGATATTATTGACAGAGAGACAGAAAATTTTATTTTAGAAGCTGCTGAAAAATTCATTGATGATGCCGCTGTTCATGTTGGAGTTGCAGAGATCGTTGAAGAGAAAATAAATGGTTTTGAGATTGAAAAGCTTGAAGAATTGACCATTCGTATTGCAAAAAAAGAACTTCGGTATATAGAAATTTTGGGAGGCGTGATTGGTTTTTTAATAGGGCTGATACAGGGAATTATTATTTTAAATATAAAATAATAATTATAAGTATAAATAGCTCCTTCGGCAGCTACACTCACACTCACTAAAAGTGCCTTGACAAATGCTTTTAAGCTTATATAATAAATAGTGGAAATGTGAATAAAGACAATGCTATGATAAGAAAGAGTACTGTAATAAAGAACTATAGAGAGAAAATGCCAAGGCTGAAAGCGTTTTTAGTCACTATTACGGGAAAACCAGCTTGGAGCAGCTACCTATGATAAGGTTAGCCGGCATATGCCGTTATTTTAATGAAGTTGATTATTTGGGTGGAACCGCGATTTTCCTCGCCCCATTTTATGGAGCGAGTTTTTTTATTTTTAAAACCGGAATAATAAATAATTTATATATCGTTACCAAATGGTAAGATTTTTTGTGGGAACTTAAAATTAAAAAACAGGAGGAATAACAAATGGAGAGAGTAAAAATTACTTTGAAAGACGGAACTGTGAAAGAAATAGAAAAAGGGATATCTATATTTGAAATTGCAAAGGGTATACACCCTGCTTTGGCAAAAGAAGCAGTAGCGGCAGAGGTGAATGGAAAAGTTGTCGGGCTTTCTGATGAAATAAAAGAAAATGTAGTGCTTAATATTTTGAAATTTGATTCTAATAAAGCGAAAGATACTTTCAGGCATACTTCATCACATATTTTGGCTCAGGCAGTAAAACGGTTATACCCGGATGCAAAACTTGGAATAGGTCCTGCAATTGAAAATGGGTATTATTATGATTTTGATTTAGATTATCGTTTCTCAGAAGAAGATTTGCAAAAAATTGAGAAGGAAATGGAGAAAATTGTTCAGGAAGCATTAGAAATCAACCGATTTGAACTTCCGAGAAACGAAGCAATAAAGTTAATGTCTGATAAAGAAGAAACTTATAAAGTTGAATTGATACAAGATTTGCCGGAAGATGCGGTCATATCATTTTATAAACAGGGCGATTTTGTAGATCTTTGTGCCGGACCACACCTTATGAATACAAAACAAATAAAAGCCATTAAACTCCAAAGCATAGCAGGAGCTTACTGGCGAGGAAGCGAAAAAAATAAGATGCTTCAAAGAATATACGGAACTTCCTTTCCTAAGAAAAAAGAATTGGATGCGTATATTGAAATGCTTGAAGAGGCAAAAAAAAGGGATCATAGAAAAATTGGCAAAGAGTTGGATTTGTTTAGCATACAGGAAGAGGGGCCGGGATTCCCATTTTTCCACCCCAAAGGGATGGTTCTTAGAAATGTTCTTGAGAATTTTTGGAGAAAAACCCATGAAGAAAGAGAGTATGAAGAGATTAAAACACCGATAATACTGAATGAACATCTTTGGCATACGTCGGGTCATTGGGATCATTACAAAGAAAACATGTATTTTACAAAAATAGATGAAGGTGATTATGCAGTTAAGCCTATGAACTGTCCGGGGGCAATACTTGTCTATAAAAGGAAGATGTGGAGTTATCGGGATTTGCCGATTCGTATGGGAGAAATGGGACTGGTTCATAGACATGAACTTTCAGGTGCTCTCCACGGATTGATGCGTGTGCGTTGCTTCACTCAGGATGATGCTCATATATTTATGCTGCCGGAACAGGTAAAAGAAGAAATTACCGGTGTTATTGATTTTGTTGATTTTGTTTACGGTATTTTTGGTTTTAAGTATAATGTTGAATTATCAACGAAACCAGAAGATTCCATGGGAAGCGATGAAGATTGGGATTTGGCTACAAATTCATTAAAGGAAGCCTTGGATGAAAAAGGATTGAAATACGTTGTTAATGAAGGAGACGGTGCTTTTTACGGTCCAAAGATAGACTTCCATTTAGAAGACTGTATTGGCAGGACGTGGCAATGCGGTACGATTCAGCTGGATTTTCAAATGCCTCAAAAATTTGATCTGTGTTATATAGGAAGTGATAGTGAAAAACATAGACCTATTATGATTCATCGAGTTATTTTTGGAAGCATTGAACGATTCATTGCTATACTAATTGAACATTTTGCCGGCAAATTTCCTGCATGGCTTGCACCTGTACAGGTGAAGGTTCTTCCTATTGCAGATAAATTCCATAACTATGCTGAGAGAACAGTAAGCAAATTGAAAGCGGCAGGCATCAGAGTTGAGTTTGATACACGTAACGAAAAAATAGGATATAAAATTCGTGAAGCACAGTTGGAAAAGGTGCCCTATATGCTTATCATAGGTGAAAAAGAAATGGATTCAGATACCGTCTCTGTTCGTTCAAGAGATCAGGGTGACTTGGGAGGTCAGAAGCTACAGGTGTTTATCGAAAAATTAAACAAAGAAATAAAAGAAAGATCAAAATAAACGAAAGGATTTGCTTTGAGCAAATCCTTTTGTCAACTAAATAGCCGTTGTATAAATATGTGAAACTTTAGTTTTTTTGTTTAAAAATTACGGACTACATTTATACCACTGCTTCTTTTGACATTCTGAAATTAGGTCTGGTTTTTAATATAATACCGTCGATTTCTTCTTTACTAAGTATTTCCTTTTCTATTAGAGCTATGGCTAAAGCTTTCAGGATATCTGAATTTTCTTCTATAATTCTTTTTGAATCCTCGTAACACTCGTCAATAATAGTTTTAACCTCATGATTTACTTCTGTAAAACAATTTCTTATGATATTTTCATCATATGTTATATTCCCTAATTTGCTCATACCTAATTCGCAAACCATTTCAAATGCAATGCTATTAGCCTTTTTTAAATCATCTTTAGCTCCGGAAGAAATTTCGTTAAAAATAATTTGTTCGGCTGCTCTGCCTCCAAAGAGTACTTTGACTCTTTCTTTCATTTCAACTTCGGTGATTAAATATCTGTCTTCTTCCGGGATCTGAAGCGTGTACCCTAATGCCTTGCCTCTGGGGATAATTGATATTTTGCTGATGATGTCAGTATTAAGATATTTGCCTATTAAAGCATGACCGGATTCGTGATATGCAACTTTACTTTTTTCCAAGTCCGAAATAATAGCAGATTTTCTTTCAAGTCCGGCAATTACTTTTTCTATAGCTTCATCGATTTCTATATTTGATATCATGTTTTTGCGATGCCGAACAGTCAGTATGGCAGCTTCATTTGCGATACTTGCCAAATGAGCACCGGTCATTCCGGATGTTTTTTTTGCGATTTCCTTTATATGGATGCTTTTGTCCATTGGCTTATTCATAAAATGGACACTCAATATTTCTTCTCTTGCTCTAACATCTGGTCTCCCCACATATATTTGTCTGTCAAACCTGCCAGGTCTGAGTAAAGCTTCATCCAATAAATCTAATCTGTTCGTTGCCCCTATGATTACAACGGATTCATTGGTTTCAAAGCCATCAATTTCAACTAATAACTGATTAAGTGTTTGATCTTTCTCGTTGTTGGTTTCATTTGTTCTTTTTGCTCCAATTGCATCTATTTCATCTATAAAGATGACACTGGGGCATTCCTTTTTTGCTTTTTCAAAAAGTGTACGGACTCTTTTTGCCCCTACTCCAACATATTTTTCTACAAATTCAGAACCACAGGCATTATGAAAGGTTGCATAGCTTTCTCCGGCAATTGCTTTGGCAAGGAGCGTTTTTCCTGTGCCCGAAGGCCCATGAAAAAGGATGCCTTTTGGAAGCTTTGCACCCATTTTTCTATATTTTTCCGGAGATTTCAGAAAATCTATTACTTCCATGAGCTCTTCTTTTACTTCATGCAGACCTGCTACTTCATTCAAAGTGGTACGAGGTGTTTTGACGGGATATTCTATCTTTTCCGACGACAAGTCTTTTTTGTTATTTCGTACTCTTGCTGTTTCAGGTTCAAGATGCGGATTAGGTTTTCCATAATAAAGAAAAAGCACTGTGCAAAAAATTATTTGAAAAAGAATGTCCATAGCACTAACATATATATATGGAAAATCAAATGCAAAGTATGCAATGATGCACAAGAATGTATATGATGCACATATTATTATAGAAAGTAGTAACATTTTTCTTTTCAAGCTAACACCACCTATTGAAATATTCTTAAATCTATTTTGCCCAACTTAAGACATAAAATGATTTATATATCAGTTTTATAATTTTTTTTTAATTAAAGAGGAGTTGACAAGAAAAGATAAAAGTGATAAATTGATTAAGTAAACTAAGTAGAAGTATCCGCTTCTCACCTTGCGAGAATGTCTCAGTAAGGTTAATAATCAACGATTATTATTAAATTGTATTTGAAGCGGAGCATATGCCGCTTTTTTTAATGGGAATTATATGTTTTGGATAATTCCAAATAATTATGAAGTCT
>CAZKKX010000183.1:0-2098 GCA_964553505.1 uncultured Eubacteriales bacterium
AGATCCAGAATAGGCTCTGTTAAAGCTTTATTTATGATTGGCGTTAACGATGGCATTATTCCCAGTGACGAGAAGAGCAGTGATCTTCTAATTTTTGAGGAGAAGGAAGTTTTAAAGGAAGAAAATATTGAACTTAGTAAAAATGAAGATACAAGAATCAAGGAAGAACGACTTGCAATCTATAAAACCATATGCTGTCCGGAGGCTTACCTATGGGTAAGTTATGTGACTGCTGATTCAGAAGGAAAAGAGATGCGTCCATCTTTTATCATTAGCCGATTGAAAAAAATATTTGAGAATATTGAGATTCAGAAAGACTTCCTCGAAGACAAGCATCATTATAGACTGATATCTACTACGGGAAGCACAAAAAAATATCTCATTGAGCAAGCCAGAAAAGCTATAGAAGATAGCGAAATGCCGGAAATTTGGAAAAGTGTTTTTAACTGGTATCAAAAAAAAGATGAACATACTACTTTTATGAACCAATTATTTTCAGGTCTTTTTTATGATAATAAAGTGGGTAAAATGGATAAGTCCAGTATCAAGGAATTATACGACATGCCTCCGGTATTCAGCCCTACTCGATTAGAGTGTTTTTCCAGATGTCCATTTGAGCATTTTCTCCGCTACGGAATAAAAGCAGATGAAAGAAGAATCAGGGAAGTATCGGTAATAGAAATGGGTGAAATATACCACCAATCACTCATGCGGTATACACAAGAGATCATTAACAAGAGATTAAGCTGGCAGGATATTGATGAGAGTCAGTGCAAAAAAATAATAAAAGATATAATGAGTGTAATTGAAAAGGAATATGGGGAAGGCATATTGAAACGTAACGAAAGATATGCCTATAGGTTTTCAAGGATAATACGGGCGGCTCAAAAAACTGCTTGGATATTAACAGAGCATGTGAAAAAAGGGGATTTCAATGAATTCTATTATGAAGTGAGCTTTGGGAGAAAAGGAAAATTCCCTCCCATTCAGGTAGTTTTACCGGATGGTGAAACTGTTTATATCGAGGGGAGAATTGACAGGATTGATGTACTGAGAAGAAAAGAAGATACTTTGATAAAAGTAATCGATTATAAATCAGGAGGCAAAAAAGTAAGCCTTTCTGAGGTGGTGAACGGTCTGCAATTACAGTTAATGGTGTATTTACATGCAGCGCTTAAAGGATTTGAAGGAGACAATAGAACAGCTAAACCTGCAGGTGTATTTTATTTCAAAATAGATGACCCCATTATCGAATTGACAAAAATGAAAAGCAAAGAAGAAATAAAAACGAAAATAGAAAAACAAATACGAAAAATGTTTAAAATGGACGGATTGGTTTTAAAAGATATTGATATCATTAAAAATATGGATAAAGATATTAATGGCTTTTCGGATGTGATTCCTGTAAATGTAAAAAGAGACGGAAATATAGGAGAGAAATCAAAAGCAATGGAAGAGAAAGATTTGAAAAAGCTACTGTTTCATATGAATAAATTGACAGAAGAAATATGCAATAACATAATGCAAGGAAGCATTGACATAAGGCCCAAAAAGATAGATAATAATAAAACAGCTTGCACATACTGTAAATACAAGACCATTTGCCAATTTGACACTTCTTTGGCAGGTCAAAAATACGAAAAATCCGACAAAATCAAAATAGATGATATTTTAACTAATTGATAAAAAAATTAACAGGCTCGCTACCCCATGCCAACATAGCTCAGCGGTAGAGCAGCTCACTCGTAATGAGCAGGTCGTGGGTTCAAGTCCCGTTGTTGGCTCCATTAAAAGGTCCAAAGCCTTTAGACTTTGGACCTTTTAATATGTTAAGGTCTGGGACTTGAGACCACGACCAGAGGGGTTACCAGGGGAGAAAGTCTCCCCTGGTGAGAAGTGTTTCGGAGAAACAATGAATTACGACTTCGGGGGTGACAGGCACCAGAAAGTGCCGCCAAGAGGGGGCAGAGCCCCCTACGGAGAGCGGAAAGCGAGGGAGAGGGTTCAAGTCCCGTTGTTGGCTCCATTAAAAGGTCCAAAGCCTTTAGACTTTGGACCTTTTAATATGTTAAGGTCTGGGACTTGAGACCACGACCAG
>CAZKKX010000183.1:2198-4968 GCA_964553505.1 uncultured Eubacteriales bacterium
TTTAGACTTTGGACCTTTTAATATGTTAAGGTCTGGGACTTGAGACCACGACCAGCAATATAAGTGTTTTACAGGTAAGGAACAAAATGGTAGAATAATTTCGAACGATATTTTTTAGGAGAAGCATATGAAAAAGTTTTTAATTGGTTTTATTTTAGGGGCATTGATATTTAGTTTAATTCCTTTTGGAACTTTAAAAGAATATATATGTTACAAAGCAGATGGCAAAGAGAAAAAAACGATTGTACTATTTGGTGATTCTATCACGGCCTATAATGCATCATTAGGGGATCAAGGTTTTTTTACTTGGGCAAATGTGTTTTTAGGACAACGATTTGAAGTTTTAAACTGTGCAGGAGTAGCCGAAAACACAACTGCTCAAATGTTAACAAGGATACAAACCGATGTAATCGACTATGCGCCAGACTATTGCTTTGTTATGGGAGGTTTGAACGATACGAGGGCATCCATAGACTCTGAAACTACTATTGCTAATTTAAAGGCTATTTATGCAGCTTTAAAAGATGCAGAAATAAATGTGATAGCGGCAACATTGACTCCAGATGATTCGGTTTACAAAGGCCAATGGTATGAAGTCAACGATTGGATCAGAAGCAATGTTAAATCTGACGATGTTATTGTTATTGAAATTGGTAAAGGAATGATAGACCCTACAAATGGAAACCCTTTAAAAAATACTACTATAGATAATTTGCATCCATCTCCTTTCGGAGCTTTTTTGATGGGTAAAGAAGTTTATCGGCAATTAGACGGATTGATCAAGCCGGTTGATAGCTTTGTTATAAAAAACGGTGATGATAACGTATTGAATCCTAATCCTATGATGTTGGGGGATAATTCAGGTGTAGCAGATTTTTCGGCATTTCTAAGCGGCGATGTTACACCTTCTAAAGTTGCTCGTAAAGACGGAATTGGTGGAGAATGGCAGCAAGTAACCACATCAACCGAAACAGTAGCAGACTTTGGCCAAAGTACAGCAACAGGATTCTCTGTAGGTGATGAAGTTTATGGACAATGTGAAATAGAAGTAAAGGATATTACAAGCTTGAAAAAAGTTGAGTTATGGGTAGGAGCATGGGATTTAGAATTTATGCCTTTGGAAGTCACTAAGGCATTATCGCATGATGACTCTTATGCGGATGTTAATAATGGAAATTGGTCCGGAGTACTAAAAACAGGTACTATAACAATTCCTGAAAACACAAATACTATAATTATTCAATTAAGATTTACAGGAATTGCGACATACAAAATAGGAAGAATGGAAATAAGAAAAAAGTAGGAATTAAAAGGGAACATTGCAATATGGGTGAATATTCCTCTTCATAAAACATATATTAAATTCTATACACAAAAAATAAATCAAACAGGAGCATATTCCATGGACAAGACTCTAATAACTCCCGATGAAGCGTCTGAAATATTACATATCGCACCGGATACCATTCGTCTCTGGTGCAGAACGGACCCTGCTTTTCCAAGCATTAAAGTAGGAAATAATTATAAAATTGATCAAAATCGACTTCAAATATGGGTAGACGAACAAAAGGAGTTAAAAATTGAATCAAGTAAAAGGAGTTAAGAGGTTTAAAAAGCCTCTTTTTTAATTGAATGATCAGGTGAAAGTAAGAGGGGAACCTATTTAGAGTATACCATTTATAAGAGAGACAAATAGACAGTAAAAGTTAATTATTTAACAATTAAAGAAAATGGTCATTTTTATTACAAACAAAATAAATTGTTAAATTAATAACGAAAAAGTAAGAAATAGTTTTCTTATTATTTTTTGATTCTAACGCCAATCATCGATAAATATTAAAAAATCAACAAAAGAATGGAATCAAATCAAAAAATAAATTTAAAAAAAAATAGTTAAAAATTTATCAAAAACGGTTGACATTTTTAAATTATATAGTATTATAGAATTAAGAAAAGGATATAAATGTTAAATAATTAACAAAAAATTAATCATCAATATAATTGATAAGTATGGGGGGGCTGAATATGAATATTAAAACCATAGTACGTGAATCGTTGGAAAAACCAATCGTTTTCATTGGATGGAGTGAGGAGCCTCCGGTAAGTTTTTTAAAATTTCCTAACTAACGGTTACATAAACTTAGTGACTACATATTATCTGTTACATCTTAATAAATATGAAAGAGGGATAGAAATGGATAAAAAGTTTGCTAAAAGATTGTATAACGAGTGCAGGGACTGGGCGAGTATTCAAGACATTATGACGGAAAGTGAATATGCAGAATTCATAAATTTAGCTAAGCAATTTCAAAATGAAAAGTAAAGGCATATAAAAAGAATATAAAGAATCAAATTATCCGGTAACAGCTAAAAACCAAAAGAAAGAAGGGTTGAAAATGGATAAAAAGTTTGCTAAAAGATTGTATAACGAGTGCAGGGACTGGTCAAGTATTCAGGATATTATGACGGAAAAGGAATATCAGGAATTTCTCCGGACTTTAAGAGAAGAAGATTAAGACTACTTAATAAGACGAATAAACAAACTGTTAATTAATCTTAATCTAAAAGATAGCTTGCTTGAATTTTCTGTAAAGAATTTATAATAGATTTTAAAACTTAAACCTGCCGCTCAGATGCAGGGTAGTGCATCTGAGCGGCAACCTCAAAACCAACAAACCTTTAACCCATAGGTTTCCATTTCAAAATTAATATTACTAAGGGAAAAGCAGCTCCACAATTTAACCCAAAATTGGAGCTGATTTTCTTTTTT
>CAZKKX010000184.1:0-4967 GCA_964553505.1 uncultured Eubacteriales bacterium
TATATAAATAACAGATCGTTGTCCCATGCAAAAGTGGCATCATTGATTGCCCGGAAGGAATTTGGTATTACGGATACGGAGATTGTCAACGCTATTTCTTTTCATACTACCGGAAGAGAGAATATGACTAAATTGGAAAAAATCATATATTTATCAGATATAATTGAAGAGGGAAGATCTTTTGAAGGAATTGAAGTGCTAAGAAAACTGGCTTTTGAGAATTTGAATTCCGCATGTCTTTTAGCTTTAGATATGACTATAAAACATGTAATTGATAAAAAAGAATATCTTCATATAGATACTCTATTGGCGAGAAACTATTTTTTAATTAATAAAAAAGGAGGTAAAGATGAGCATAAGAAAAAATGCTATCAGGGCTGCAAAGCAAATCGATGAAAAAAAAGGAAAAGATATTGTTATTTTGGACGTTTCGGAAATTTCAAGCTTTGCAGATTATTTTGTTATTTCACACGGCACTTCGGACAGGCAGCTTAAAGCACTATCTGAAGAGGTAGAAAAGGGAATGAGTGAAGCAAATATTAAGTTATACCATAAAGAAGGTACGGAGAAATCAGGATGGATATTACTTGACTACGGAGATATTATTGTACATTTATTTTTAGAAGAGCAGAGGCAGCATTATAATATAGAAAAATTATGGAACGATGGCGTATATATTTCTTTTGAAAGTTCTGAAACTTAGAATTATTATTGTGAAATATTTACTATAGATCTGGAGGGTATGAATATGGCAATTTATGATTATAAAACAATAGAGAATAAGTGGCAGAAAAAATGGGAAGAAACACAAATTTACAAATTTAACGAAGATGATACCGAAAACAAGCTTTACTGTCTTGAAATGTTTTCCTACCCGTCAGGTGCAAATCTTCATGTCGGGCATTGGTATAATTATGGACTTACGGACTCATGGGCTCGTATGAAGAGAATGCAGGGCTATAATGTATTTCATCCCCAGGGTTTCGATGCTTTCGGACTTCCTGCCGAAAACTATGCCATAAAAACAGGAATTCATCCCATGGACTCGACATATAAAAATATAGAGACAATGGAAAAACAATTAAAAAACATGGGGGCAACTTTCAACTGGGAATATGAGGTTGTTACCTGTAGTCCCGATTATTATAAATGGACACAATGGATATTTTTAAAACTCTATGAAAAAGGTCTTGCATATCGCAAAAATGCACCTGTTAATTGGTGCCCAAGTTGTAAAACAGTTTTAGCCAATGAACAAGTTATTGACGGGAGTTGTGAGCGCTGTAAAAACCCTGTGACAAAGAGAGATTTGACACAATGGTTTTTTAAAATCACTGAGTATGCTCAGGAACTGTTAGATTTCTTACCGAAAATCGATTGGCCTGAAAAGACAAAAAAGATTCAGAATAATTGGATTGGGCGCTCGGAAGGGGCAGAAATAGAATTTAGAATTGATGGAAGTCATTTGTCATTTAAAGTTTTCACAACAAGACCGGATACTCTTTATGGTGTTACTTATATGGTGCTTGCACCGGAAAATGAATTGGTAGATAAAATTACTACCGAAAAATACAGGAAAGAAGTAGAAATATACATCGAGATGGCAAAAAAACAATCTGAGATTGAAAGATTGTCAACTGTTCGGGAGAAAACAGGGGTTTTTACCGGGGCTTATGCCATTAATCCTGTAAATGGAGAAAAGGTGCCTGTTTGGATTGCTGATTATGTTCTGGCAGGTTATGGAACAGGTTGTGTAATGGCAGTTCCGGGCCATGATGAAAGGGATTATGAATTTGCATCAAAATATAACCTTCCAATCAAAAGGGTTATTAAAGGAGAGGCTTTACAGGAGGATGCCCTTCCATTTACCGAATATGGTATATTGGTGGAGAGCATGGAATTTTCCGGAAAGACTTCCGATAAAGCAATTAGGCTTATTGTAGAAAAGTTAAAGTTACAGGAAAAAGGAGAGCTAAAAGTAAATTACAGGCTTAGAGATTGGTTGGTTTCGAGACAAAGATATTGGGGTACGCCAATCCCAATTATTCATTGTGAAAAGTGCGGAGCTGTACCTGTTCCGGAAAAAGATTTACCGGTAGAGTTACCATATGATGTAGAATTTACTCCGGATGGTGAATCTCCATTGGCTAAAAATGAAAATTTTCTACACACTGTGTGCCCAAAGTGCGGTGGAAAAGCCAAAAGAGACCCTGATACTCTGGATACTTTTGTTTGTTCTTCATGGTATTTCTTAAGATATCCTGACAATGAAAATGAAAAAAAAGTCTTTGACAGAGAATGGATTAATAAAATGCTTCCTGTGGATAAGTATGTAGGAGGCGCCGAACATGCTGCGATGCATCTTCTTTATGCACGCTTTTTCACAAAAGCATTGAGAGACATGGGATATCTTGATTTTGACGAGCCTTTTCTGTCTCTGGTTCATCAGGGGACCATATTGGGACCTGATGGGAACAGAATGAGTAAATCAAAAGGTAATACCATTTCTCCCGATGATTATATTGATGAGTATGGATCGGATATTTTCAGGCTATATCTTGCTTTTGGATTTGCATATACCGAAGGCGGTCCATGGAATGATGACGGTATTAAAGCCATCGCTAAATTCGCAAACAGGGTAGAAAGAATAGTAGAAAAGTACATTAGTGAAAAAGAAAATAAGGGAAAAAATAAAATTGAAAGTGAAGAGAAGGAATTAAATTTTGTTCGACATACGGCAATCAAAGGGGTTACGGAAGATGCGGATAAATTCCAGTTCAATACTTCCATAGCAAGACAAATGGAACTGGTAAATGCTCTAAATAAATATGATACTGTTAAAGAAAAGAATTATGAGGTATTTGAAAATACTATTAAGGACTTACTATTGCTTATGGCACCATTTGCACCTCATTTTGCCGAGGAGATGTGGGAGCAAATGGGGTACGATTATTCCATTTTTAATCAGAAATGGCCGAATTTTGATGAAAATGCACTGGTCAAAGATAGTGTTGAAATGGTGATTCAGATTAATGGAAAAGTAAGGGATAAAATTATGGTACCTGTAGATTTATCTAAAAGTGATGTAGAAAAAATGGCTTTGGAAAATGACCGTATCATTGAGCTCTTAAATGGGAAAAGGCTTATTAAGGTAATCGTTGTTCCCAATAAACTTATTAATATTGTAGTAAAATAAAGAATAATAAATTGATTATTTAAATGAAGGAGGAGTATTTTTTGCCTAAAAAAGAAGAAAGTTTTTTAAAAGTAATTCCCCTCGGGGGGTTAAATGAAATCGGTAAAAACATTACTGTATTGGAATATCAGGATGATATTATTATTATAGATTGCGGCATGTCTTTTCCGGACGATGAGATGTTTGGAATTGATATTGTCATACCGGATTTTGTATATTTACTGCGTAACAGAGAACGAATAAAAGGGATGGTATTAACCCATGGACACGAGGATCATATTGGAGCAATACCTTATCTGCTAAAGGAAATAGATGTCCCCATTTATGGAACGAAATTAACTCTTGGGCTGGTGGAAAGTAAGCTGAAAGAGCATTCTTTAAATGCTCCGGCAAGGTTAAATGTAGTAAAACCTGGAGATTGCATAAAATTAGGTGTCTTTTCAGTTGAGTTTATTAGGACCAATCATTCCATAGCAGATGCAGTAGGATTGGCTATAAAGACACCAGTAGGGACTGTGCTTCATACCGGCGATTTTAAAGTGGACTACACACCGGTTGATGCGGAACCCATTGATTTTCATAAATTTGCAGAGGTAGGAAGAAAAGGTGTGCTGCTGATGTTGGCTGATAGTACAAATGCTGAAAAAAAAGGATTCACCCTTTCGGAAAAAACTGTCGGAATAACACTGGAAAATATATTCAGAAATGCAGAAAACAGAATTATTATAGCAACATTTGCTTCCAATGTCCACAGAGTTCAGAGAATTATTGATGCGGCAGATAAATGTGGCAGGAAGGTTGCCATATCGGGAAGAAGCATGGTAAATGTTGTTAATGTAGCAACTGAACTCGGATACCTTAAGATCCCTAATAAAATATTAGTAGATATCAATAAATTAAAATCTATTGATGAGAATAAAATAGTTGTTATTACAACAGGAAGCCAAGGAGAGCCTATGTCGGCTCTGTCTCGAATGGCTGCATCGGAGCATAGAGCAATACAGATAAAAAAAGGGGATACCATTATTTTATCATCCAGTCCGATTCCTGGAAATGAAAAAACTATTTCAAATGTTGTTAATAAATTATTTGAAAAAGGTGCAGAAGTTATTTATTCGGATCTGGCAGATATTCATGTGTCAGGACATGCATGCGAAGAAGAAATTAAACTTATGCATTCGTTAGTAAAACCCAAATTTTTTATTCCTGTTCATGGCGAGTATAAACATTTGAGGCAGCATGGTCTTATTGCGGAAAATCTTGGAATGCCAAAAGAGAATATCTTTATTCTTGAGGCGGGGCAGATTCTGGAACTAACTCCAAACAGCGCAAAAGTAGCGCCTAAATCTGTGCCGGCAGGAAAAACTCTTGTTGATGGTCTTGGAGTTGGCGATGTAGGAAATATCGTATTGAGAGATCGAAGGCTTCTTTCAGAGAGTGGGTTAATGATTATTGTGGTAGCTTTGACAAAAGAAACCGGGCAGATATGTTCAGGACCGGATTTGATTTCCAGAGGCTTTGTATATGTAAGGGAATCTGAAGATTTAATGGATTCTGCAAAGCAAGTAGTTAAAGAAACACTGGAAAAATGTCAATCTGATGGTATTAGAGAATGGGCGGTACTTAAGAATGCGGTTAGAGATGATTTAAAAGAATTTATATATGCAAGAACAAAAAGAAATCCGGTCATTCTACCAATTATTATGGAAGTATAGATTAGGAGGTTGCTCATGAATGTATATGATTGTGCGCATCAATTAGCTAGGGCCCT
>CAZKKX010000185.1:0-4936 GCA_964553505.1 uncultured Eubacteriales bacterium
CCAGTTGATGAATAAGAAAAATTTGATATAATGATGTTAAATATTAACAATACTAATGTGTATTATATTGATAGCTTTTAAGAAAGGATGGTAAGCATGCCTAAATTATTTTACCAAGGTCACGGTAGTTACCGTATCTTCAGCGACAATGGAATTGTTATATACGTAGATCCATATGCAGGAGTAGGATATGATATCCCAGCGGATATTATTCTGGTAACTCACCAGCATTCGGATCACAATCAGATTCGAATTGTTCCAAAGAAAAAGGATTGCACGGTTATCCAGAATGTTCAGTCGTTGAAAAACGGTGAATATAACAGTTTTTTTGTTAAAGGAATACAGATAGACTCTGTTCCGGCATATAACAAAAATCATGATCCTGAAGAATGCGTCGGATATGTGCTCACCGTAGATGATGTAAAGATATATGCGGCAGGAGATACTTCGGCTACTGAAGCTATGGAGACTATTTTACCTGATTATCAGTTGGATTATGCACTGCTTCCTATTGACGGCATCTATAATATGAATGCAAAGGAAGCAGAGGTTTGTGCAAAAAAAATCGGCGCAAAGGTGAATATTCCCATTCATGTGAAGCCTGGAGTACTCTTTGATCGCAAAATGGCAAATAAATTCCATATGAAAAATAGATTGATCGTAGAACCCAATGATGAAATAGAATTAGTTCGAAAATAGAAAGGAATATAACATGTGCACACAGTCGTCCATAGTTTTTAATCAATTAGATGATTTAGGTGTTCAATATGAGGTAATACATCATACGGCGGTTTATACAATAGAAGAGATGGAACGTCTAAAGCTTCCTTATGAGGATGTTTGTAAAAATCTTTTTTTAAGAGACTCCAAAGGAAGAAGACATTTTCTTGTGACGATGTCAAAAGATAAAAAAGCTGATTTGAAAAGCATTCAAAACCAGATAGGCTGTACTAACCTCAGTTTTGCATCAGAAAAGAGGCTTCATAAATACTTAAAACTTAATAAAGGGGAAGTTACGCCTTTTGGAATATTAAATGACAAAGATTGTTCTGTAGAAGTGGTGTTTGACATGGATTTGATGGATAAATCCAAACTTGGTGTACACCCAAATGATAACAAAGCTACCGTATGGATTTCATTTATCGATCTTAGAAAAGTAGTTGAACTGAATGGCAATATTATACACTTTGTAAAGATTTAATACAATATTTTTTGCCGTAAACCATTATTTGGAATACCGTAGCTGCATGTATATTTATTATTGTATTAATGATTATCATGTTTATTAAAATAGCAAATCCTTATAATTGAATCCTCTTTTCTCCAAATTCGATACTGATGATTATATTTATATAGGTTTATTCATTTTTAACTGATTCAATGAGTTTTTCAGCAGTCTGAACCTCTGTTCGCAGAGGTTTTTTTAGGAAAAAAATGTATAAAAAATGTAAAGTACTTTACATTTTTGTGTTCAAAAACATGGTACGATTAACTGGAAAGAGATACAATATTGATAGCTTTAATATAAATAAATGAAAGAGGTGTCAATATGGAGCCTTTTGACAGCACATCCCCTTGGCTGAAAGTAGATTTGCAAACCTGGGACCATCTTGTCCGTCCTCAATATTTAACTTCATTTGATGCCGGAGCAGTGATTTTCTGGCAAAGCCAGATCAATCAGTTCGTATATATCGTGAAATCCGGGAGAGTTATGATGCGTGTATTAAGTAGGGACGGAAAGGAAAAAATAATGATGTTTGCAGAAAAAGGCGGCATTTTCGGAGAAACAAGTATTATTGAAGGTTATCCTGAACAATATACGGCAGTGGCTCTTGTGGATTGTCGGCTTTATAAAATTCCTGCTGAGGTGTTTTTGGAAAGATTATGGAATGATACAAAGATAAACCGGGCCGTTATGACGATTTTATCCCGTAAGGCAAGCCTCCATTTTAATCAGGTCTTGGGGCTTACTTTTGGAGATATTCGATATAGGGTTGCCAATGTAATGCTCTATCTTGTAAGAATGTACGGCAAAACGGAACCGGACGGTATTCTTATTGATGTGCCTTTTACCCACCAGGACATGGCAGATCTGATTAAGTCATCCAGGGTATCTGTCAGCAAAGTGCTTCATGAATTTTTAGATAAAGGGATCATAAAAAAGATGAACAGGCGTTATGTGATATGCGATTTAGATAGTATAGAAAACATTGAAAAGTTAATATAAATTATAAATTTTAAAAAGAGAGGTGGTTTTATGACAGTCAAATATGTACCGGAACCCTTCAGGATCAAAATGGTTGAAACCATAAAAATGCTCTCCCATAAAGAAAGGGAACAGAAAATTGCCGAGGCAAAGTATAATGTATTCAATCTACGGGGAGAAGATGTCTATATTGATTTATTGACAGACAGCGGTACAAATGCCATGAGTCAGGAACAATGGGCAGGCATCATGAGAGGCGACGAATCTTATGCAGGTGCCGGCAGTTATTTCAAACTGGTAGAGGCAGGAAGAGATATATTTGATTATCAATATATCCAGCCGGTGCATCAGGGTCGTGCAGGTGAAAAAGTGCTGTTTGGTCTGCTGATGGGTGAAGGGCAATACGCCATATCCAATATGTTTTTCGATACCACCAGAGCACATGTAGAGTTAGCAGGTGCAAGAGCCATAGATTGTGTTGTTCCTGAAGCGGGAGACCCCAGTCTCAGGAAACCGTTTAAAGGGAATATGGATGTTGAAAAATTAGAACAACTTGTATTAAAATATGGACCTGAAAATATTGCACTTGTCATTATGACCATTACCAACAATTCTGCCGGAGGTCAGCCTGTTTCTGTACAGAATATGAGGGATACGGCTGCAGTATGTAAAAAATACGGTATTCCTTTAAATATTGATGCTGCAAGATATGCGGAAAATGCATATTTTATAAAACAACGGGAAGAAGAATTTAAAGATAAAACCATTAAAGAAATCATTCGAGAGATATTCAGTTATGGTGATATGTTTACAATGAGTGCAAAAAAAGACAGTATTGTAAATATCGGCGGGCTTATCGGCATCAAGAATGACGGAGATCTATATCAGCTCATAAAAGGGCGTACTATTTCTTATGAAGGATATATTACTTATGGCGGCCTTGCCGGCCGGGATCTTGAAGCTATGGCTGTTGGCCTTTATGAAGGACTCGATGAAGATTATCTGAAATACCGTATCGGACAGATGGAGTACCTTGCCGGACGATTGGATGAAGCCGGTATAACTTATCAGGCTCCGGTTGGAGGGCATGGAGTATTTCTGGATGCAAAAGCCATGTTTCCGCATATTCCTTACTATGAATTCCCGGGTCAGGCCCTTGCTATTGAGCTTTATAAAGAAGCAGGTATTCGTTCCTGCGATATCGGCTCCTATATGTTGGGAAATGATCCGGATACAGGAGAGCAGCTTCATGCGGAATTTGAGTTTACAAGGTTGGCAATACCTCGACGTGTATATACACAGGCTCACCTTGATATCGTGGCGGAAGCAATGACTAATATTAAAAAACGGGCAGACTCCGTCAAAGGGTATCGAATTACATGGGAACCGCCTGTTTTAAGACATTTTCAGGCAAGTCTGGAGCCGATAGAATAAAATGCAGTTATAGGGGCAAGCCGTGCCCCTATAGTGAATCACGAACTATGGAATTAATCAGGGTATAGAGGACAGTTGAACCAGAAGAGAAAGATTTAGCGGAAGCGGTCTTTCTTTTTTTATCGTTCTAATTGATAAATATTGGAAAAAGATTCATAATAAAATTATAAAACGAAAAATTATGGGAGGGTATTGGAATGAAAGCAGTGGATCTGATCGTCAGGGCACCGCATTTTTATACTATGGAAGGCAAAGGTGTCGGTTATAAGGATAAGGTCTCCATGGTGATTGACGGAGGAAAAATATCGGGTTTTATTACCCGGGACAAGGAGGCAGAGATGTATCAAGCCGATGAAATGCTGGATCTCACTCATCATGCCATATTTCCCGGGTTTATTGATGCACATATGCACACAGGTTTCAATATTATGCGAGGGTTGGCACAGGATACCAAAAATTGGATGATGTATGGTTTGCAGCCTTTTGACAATGTATTGACACAGGAAGAACGGGATGCTGGGAGCTGTGCTGCCATTATTGAAGCCGTAAAATCAGGAACAACCACATTAGGAGATTTTGAATCTAATATGGATAATGTATGCCGTTTTATAGAAAAAATAGGCGCTCGAGGGAATATTGCCCAAATAATTCGGGCAGCGAAAAGAAGAGTATACCATCCTGGTGAATTGTATGATTTTGATGATGAACAAGGAGAAATGAGCTTAACAGAAAATATTGAACTTTATAATAAGTGGCATAATAAGGCTAATGGAAGGATCAGAATCCTTTTTGGGCCTCAGGGAGCTGATTTTGTCGGTCTTGATCTTTTGTTAAAAATCCGCAAGGCGGCTAAGGAACGAAAAACCAAGATACATATGCATGTTCAACAGGGTGACCGTGAGACTTATCAGATTAAAAAACGTTATGGCAAACGGCCTGTTTCATGGTTAAAGCGAATTGGTTATCTGGATGATACTTTGATAGCGGTTCATTTGACAGACTGTACCGATGATGAGGCCGAAACGGTAGCGAAAAGCGGTGCATCAATGATACTGTGTCCCGGCTCCATTGGCATTATCGATGGCATTGTACCGCCCTCCGTTTCTTTCCAGAATGCAGGAGGAAACTGTGCATTGGGCTCAGATCAGGCACCCGGTAATAATTGTCATAATATGATCAATGAAATGAAGAATGCAGCACTTTTCAATAAGATAAAATATTGCGACCCCGAGATAATGCCTGCATGGAGGGCTTTAAGAATGGCTACCATCGAAGGCGCAAGAGCCATCGGAATGG
>CAZKKX010000186.1:0-4869 GCA_964553505.1 uncultured Eubacteriales bacterium
ATATATTAAAATAGTATCTGCCGCTGCTTTAACCATTTCTTTCTTTCTATCCGTCGTTATTGTAGCATATGTATTTCAAAATGGTGCTTTCTATTTCAATACAGGTTATATTGATACTGTTTTAGGGATTCAGTTATATATCGGACCGGTGGAATCGATTCTTAATTCATTATTTCTTTTTGTCATTATTTCGGTTACATGGTTTTCCTTCTTTACCATCGATTCTGAAATTCGGCAAAATCGAATAAAATTATTTTATATGATGATCAATTTGTTATCTGCTTCTATATTGGGAGTCATTTTTACCAATGATATTTTTAACGGTTATGTTTTTATAGAAGTTGCCGCTTTAACATCCTGCGGTATTGTTATTGTAAAGGAAACACAGGAAAATATAAAAGCTGCTCTCAAATATTTGATAATGAGTACCATTGGCTCCGGTCTTATCCTTATGGGAATTGCTTTCATATATTCATTTACAGGGCACTTGAACATCGATTTAATCCATCAGGTTGTTTCTGAAGATTACGCCTCTTACCAAAAAGCTTTACTTATTACAGTCGCGCTTTTTACTTCCGGTTTAGGCGTGAAAAGTGCTATGTTTCCACTGCATACATGGTTGCCTGATGCACATTCTACCGCCCCAACCGCATCCAGTGCGCTTCTTTCTGCCATAGTATTAAAACCCTTTGCATTCTTCCTGATAAAAATTATGTATCGTATGCTTGGGTTTGACCTTGTGAATCAGTTCAACATTCTCACAATTATTCTTGTTCTTGGTTGCTGCGGTATGCTGTTTGGATCTTTAGCCGCAATTTTTCAAAAAAATATAAAAAGACTTATTGCTTATTCCAGTATTGCACAAATGGGGTATATATTCTTTGGTATCGGTTTAGGGAGCCCTTTTGGTGCCGCAATAGCTGTTTATCATATAATTGGGCATGCTGTGACAAAATCCGCCTTGTTTATGTGCTCAGGTCTTATGATTGAAGAAACCGGCTTTAATACCATCGATAAATATAAAGGATTAGGTCATGAAATGCCAATAACTTTTTCTCTGTTTACACTGGGGGCCTTCTCCATGATTGGAATCCCAATATTTCCGGGCTTTATCAGCAAATGGTATCTATCAATAGAATGTATCCATCTGGACCAACTGCTTCTTATTTTTGTTGTATTAGCCAGCAGCTTATTAAATGCTGTCTACTACTTCCCTATTATTATCAATGGTTTTTTCGGAATTGAAAATCTTAAAAGTAAAGAATATCATTCAAAAAAAGTAGAAATAAAAAAAATTCTGCCTGTTGCAATATTGATTCTTTCTATGATTTTATTAGGTGCATTTTCAAAATATATTCTGGACTTTATTTCACCGGAATTCTATTGAAAGGATAAAGGGTCGGCGGTTTAGAGGATTGGAAGGAGTTGTTTTATGCAGTATATCTTATTGGCGCCCGTATTATTTCCTTTTATTTTGTCTATCGTACTTTTTTTAAATAAATGGGAAGAAAAGATCCGAAATCGATGGATTATAAGCGGAATAATTTTTAATTTTCTTCTTTTGATTTTTAATGTTTTTATTATAAAAAGCAATCGGATTCATGTGTTGAAGCTCAATGAATTCATTGATATATATTTTGAAATGGATATAACAGGTATCGTATTTTGCTTTCTTGTTTCTTTTCTATGGATATTGACTGCTTTCTATTCAATAGGATACATGCATCATGAAAGGAAACCAAATAGGTATTTTACTTTTTTTACAGCTACTTTAGGCGTAACCATTGGGATCGCACTATCCGGCAATTTAATAACACTTTATTTATTTTATGAACTGCTGACTCTATTTACCTTTCCATTGGTTATACACGCTGGAAACGAAACAGCTTTGAAGGCAGGGTATAAATACCTTATTTACTCATTTGGAGGTGCCGCACTCTCTTTGTTTGGCATGTTCATGATTTTCAGCAAAACACAGAGTCTGGATTTTAGTCCCGGCGGCATTATACAACCTGTATATATAAAGGAATTGCCCTATTACTTTATGGCCTATGTGCTGACATTCTGCGGATTCGGTGTAAAAGCAGGATTGGTGCCTTTTCATTCCTGGCTTCCTTCCGCAATGATTGCGCCTACTCCGGTAAGTGCATTGCTGCATGCGGTAGCAGTAGTAAAATCCGGTATTTTTTCTCTTATACGAATGTCATATTTCATATTTGGCCCAGCAGTCATCCTTCTGATAAAAGGAAATGATCTTGCTTTGATATTTATTTTAATCACTATACTAACCGGATCATTTTTAGCAATTCATCAAAAAAACCTTAAAAAACGTCTTGCTTATTCAACTATCAGTCAATTGGGCTATATAATGCTGGGTCTGGTGGTTCTAAATCCGGACTCTTTTACCGGAGGAATGCTGCATATGATTTTTCATGCATTGATAAAAATCACCTTGTTTTTCTGTGTGGGTGCAATTATGCATATTACCGGAAAAACCGAAATACAAGAAGTTCAAGGACTTGGGAAGCAACTTCCCATACTTATGTGGTGTTTTTCCCTTTCAGCCATTTCCCTTGTAGGAATTCCGCCGACAAACGGATTTGTGAGCAAATGGTATCTGGCTACAGGAAGTCTTCAATCCGGAAGTTTTATAATCCCAGTCGTCCTGCTTTTAAGTGCATTGCTGACTGCAGGGTATCTTCTTCCGATTATTACAACAGCTTTTTTCAAACCAATACCCGAGGGAGAACCTGTTTATAAGGAGCCTTCTCCCTCTATGCTTATTCCTATAATCATCCTGACAGGTATTGTGCTGTTAACAGGGCTTTTCCCAAATCCAATAATAAACATACTTGATGCCATTGCAAGTTCAGTAATTTAAATCTGATAAACGAAGGAAGGAACTCGAATGATTTTATCAGCAGAACATCTTTTATTATTAATCATATTGATTCCGGCGATTTCTGCCTTTATCGGTTTATATATCGGAATGAACAGTGAACCTGCCAGAAACGCTTTCTATACAGGGGTTATTATTGCTGTATTTGCCCTTGTATGTTTTCTATTCCCATATGCCAAAAACGGTTCTCTCGATTATCACATGCCGGGAATTATGGGAACGGGTATATATTTAAAACTCGACATGCTCAGATATGTACTGATATTTTTAACTTCTTTTTTATGGCTGCTTGCTCATATTTTTTCAACACATTACCTTTTGAAATATAAGCACAGAAACCGCTATTATATGTTTTTTATATTAACTTTTTCAAGTACGCTTGGTGTTTTTCTTTCAGAGCATATACTGAATTTGTTTACCTTTTTTGAATTAATGACTGTAACATCTTATTTTTTGGTTATCCATGATGAAGATGAATTTACCCACAAAGCAGGATATATTTATATGGCTATGTCCATTGCAGGCGGACTTGTTCAACTAATGGGAATATTTATTTTGTATAATTATACCCCTACACTGCTTATTAACCAGCTTCCCATTGAGATTGAAAACATGGGGAATATCAAATACCTTATCTCCATACTCATTATGGTCGGATTCGGAGTCAAAGCCTGTATGTTTCCTCTTCATATATGGCTTCCAAAAGTATATCCCCCTGTACCTTCACCGGCAACAGCACTTTTTTCAGCTGTTCTGACTAAAACAGGAATATTCGGAATATATATCACCCTTCAACTAATGAATTTTGACAAGACTCTTTCGGCTTTGGTTCTTTTTATTGGTATGTCCAATATGTTTTTAGGCGGATTTTTAGCCATACATCACCGGAACATAAAGAAAATTTTAGCATACAGCAGCATGAGTCAATTGGGTTATATTCTTCTGGGAATCGGATTGATCGGTGCCTTGAAGGATCATGCTAATGAAATTTATTTTGCAAGTGTTTTTCATATGATTAATCATGCATTATTAAAAACACTTTTATTCTTTGGAAGCGGTGTGGTTTTTATGATGCTCCGGAAATTAAGTCTTAATGAAATCAAAGGTTTTGGAAAGAATATGCCTTTTTTCAAATTTACTCTTGTAATAGGATTTATGGGGACCGCTGGAATGCCCGGATTTAACGGGTTTGCCAGCAAAACCATGCTTCACCATGCTCTTTCTGAAAGTAGCCGGATTTTTAACGGCTCTATTGTTGCTTTTATGGAAATCATATTTTTTGTAAGCAGTACTTTTACAATTGCTTATCTGATAAAGATATATACGACTTTATTCTGTGAGGATAACAAAAAATTTAACAACATCTATAAAACAGATGTAACAAATAAATATGCTCTTATTCCTATGTTTTTATTATCCGGTCTCATTATTTTGATTGGCATAACCCCGGGATTCTTTTTAAGTATCCTCGGTTATTCGGATGTTTATACCCTACATTTTTTCTCATTTGGAAATATTATAAATGCCCTTTTTATAGCTGCATGCGGATATGGGATATATTATTTCTATATTTTAAAAAGGTTAAGGATTTATACCGGTTCGGATTATGAGTACATTAACCCAACCTACGGATGGTTTGACCTGGAAAAAAATCTTTACATCCCCATATTGTCATTTTGCTTTAGAGTAATTTCAATTATTTTATATGTATTTGATAATGTGCTGGTATTTATTGCAGGGAAATTATCTTCATTTGCAAAATACCTGTTTTCAATAGAATTTCACAGGGATATTTCCTATTACAACAGGATGGTAAGCTTATATTTTAGAATAAAAACCCGAAGTTTAAACCAAAAGGAGAATACGAAGAGGCTGATTCAAGACAGTAAAGAAAGTACTAAAGATCTGGTTCAGAACAGTAAAGAGAGTACATTAAATTTAATTCTAAACAGCAAAGAAAAAATACAGAG
>CAZKKX010000187.1:0-4738 GCA_964553505.1 uncultured Eubacteriales bacterium
AAGACAGGACGAAGTGATCATCAGAGGGAAAGATGCAGTCAAAGCAGAAAGAGCATTATCAGAGTTGCGAAGAATCATCAATTCAGGGGAAACTCTTGATACTCAAAAGGTGAATTATGTTATTAAACTTGAAAAGGAGGGAGTCTCGTTTTCTGAAAATAATATAAACAAGGATATTATTTGCGTAACTTATCAAGGTAAAACTATAAAACCCAAAACACTGGGACAGAAGTATTATACGGACAATATGAAGAACAATGATGTTGTTTTCGGCATAGGTCCTGCAGGAACAGGAAAAACATATCTTGCAATTGCTATGGCTATTAATGCGTTTAAAAATAAAGAAGTAAATAAAATCATTTTAACCAGACCTGCTGTAGAAGCAGGAGAAAGACTGGGATTTTTACCTGGAGATCTACAGGAAAAAGTAGATCCCTATTTAAGACCGCTTTATGATGCGTTATATGACATATGGGGTCAGGAAAGTGTTGCAAGGTACAGAGAAAGAGAAATGATAGAAATTGTTCCGTTAGCTTACATGAGAGGTCGAACATTAGACACATCATTTATTATTCTGGATGAAGCACAGAATACTACTAAGGAGCAAATGAAAATGTTTCTAACTAGATTTGGATTTGGTTCAAAAGTTGTAGTTACCGGAGATATTACGCAGATAGATTTACCAAAGGGTAAAGATTCCGGATTGAAAGAAGCTATAAATGTGCTTAAAAACATTGAAGGTATTGGTTTTACTTTTTTGAGAGATAGTGATGTTGTTAGACATCAATTGGTCCAAAAAATAATTAATGCATATGAATTTCATATAGCGAAAAATAAGGAGTAGACAGAAATGCATATTGTTTTTAACGATGATACTGCCGTGGACAATCATTTGACAAATGAAATATATAAGGCGGCAGAAATGTGTTTGAAAAATGAAAATATAGATTACGGTAAAGCAGAAATAAGCATTTCTTTTGTTTCTAATGATGAAATAAGAAGCTTAAATGCTCAATACAGAAATAATAATTGTGTAACGGATGTATTATCTTTTCCTCAATATACAAGTAAAGATGAGTTTTTTTTAAATAATTCATGTATTTGTCTTGGAGACGTGGTGATTTCTTTGGAAAAAGCCGAGGAACAAGCCATTGAATTTGGGCATTCCAAATCCAGGGAGGTTGTCTATCTTATTGTACACAGTATTTTTCATTTATTAGGTTATAACCATATGAACGAGGAAGAAAGAGTGATTATGAGAATCAAAGAAGAAGATGTAATGAATGAACTTCAGCTGGGAAGGTTAGATAATAATGAAGGAGTTTAGAAAATTATTTATAACTGGTTTATCCATCCTTATACCGCTGGTAATTACTGTTACGGTTATTGTCTGGTTTGTTTTTAAGCTGGATGCCATATTTCGAAAACCGGTACAAGCAGTGACCGGAAAAAGTTTTATGGGTCTGGGGCTAATATTGACCATTATTCTGATATTTGTTACCGGCTTTCTTGCTACAAATTATATCGGAAAGAGAATAATAACTAATACTGAAAATGCAATTATGAAGATTCCTGTAGTAAGTGTACTATATACATCAATAAAACAGCTCAGAGATACTTTATTTTATCAAAAAAAACGAAAAGCTTTTAAGAGTGTCGTGCTGCTGGAATACCCGTCAAAGGGAATTTATACCATTGGTTTTACAACTGCAACTGCTCCGGCTATAATCGAGGGCGTTATTAATAAAAAAATGAAAAGTATTTTTGTACCGACAACGCCGAACCCTACATCGGGAATGTATGTAATGATACCGGAAAATGAACTTATATATCTGAATATGTCGGTAGATACAGCTATTAAACTGGTTGTCAGCGGGGGAATTCTTTCTCCTGATTTCAGTGGAAAACTGGATGCTTATGAAACTAATGTCATAAATGAAAAAATGAATCAAAAAGAAGGTGGTTAAATGACAGATAAAGAGCTGTTTAATAGAGCAAAAGAAGCCATGGGATTTTCGTATTCGCCCTATTCAAAATATAAAATAGGTGCAGCGGTTCTAACGAAATCGGGGAAAGTATTTACCGGTTGTAATATTGAGAATTCTTCTTATGGCGCTACCATTTGCGGCGAACGTACCGCATTGGTCAAAGCGATTTCCGAAGGGTACACAGAGTTTGAAGCAATTGCGATTGCCGGAAGCGATGAAAGCATCCCTTCATATCCTTGTGGCATTTGCAGGCAGTTTATCTTTGAATTTGGATACGATATAAAAATCATATTGATGAATCAGAAAAAATTAGAAACTTATACTATATCGGAATTATTACCGGAAGGATTTAAACTTACACCTTAGCACAGATAATAATTGATAGATATAATGATAATAATGAAATTATCTGGTATCCATTGACTGTTATCTAATAATTCAAAGTAAAAAGGAGATAACGATGGTTTATAAATCAGGTTTTATTGGTATTGTTGGTAGACCTAATGTGGGGAAATCTACCTTGATGAATACAATTCTCGAAGAAAAGGTAGCCATTATATCCGATAAGCCGCAGACAACACGAAATGTTATAAGAGGCGTTTATACAAGGGAAGATACCCAAATTATTTTCATTGATACGCCCGGCATCCATAAGCCCAAGAATAAGTTGGGAGAGTTTATGACTGACTCTGCTATACGAACCCTCAATGAAGTTGATATTATATTATTTATTTTAGATGAAAGAGCAGATTTCGGTCCGGGAAATGAATACATTTTAAAGCTAATTAAAGAGATTCAAACGCCTAAAATTCTTGTCATAAATAAAATAGACAAAATAGAACCTGATCATTTTAGACAAATATATGAATCCTATGAAAACCTTGATATATTTGATGAGATATACGGTATTTCCGCAATTAACGAAAAAAATGTGGAAGCATTAATATTGAAGATAAAAGAACTCTTGCCTGAAGGACCAAAGTTTTTTCCGGAAGATACGTTGACCGATCAGCACGAAAAATTCTTGATAAGTGAAATAATAAGAGAAAAAACGCTACTTTATCTGGAAGATGAAATCCCCCATGGCATAGCAGTAGATATCGTTTCTTTAAAAGATGAAGATGATCTGATTACAATTAAGGCAGAAATCTATTGTGAAAAAAAATCTCATAAAGGAATAATAATAGGAAAAGAAGGCAGAAAATTAAAGGGAATAGGAAAGAGTTCAAGACTTGAAATAGAAAAGTTATTTGGAGCTAAAGTTTTTCTGGAACTTTGGGTAAAAGTAAGGGAAAACTGGAGGGAAAATAATTCAATATTAAAAAACTTTGGCTATTCTAATAGGTGATTAAATGATAAATACTGAGGGTATCGTCCTGAAACAGGTAAAGACAGGTGATGATAGAAGAATTATCACACTTTTTACAGAAAAACTTGGGAAAGTAAGTGCGGCTTCCGGAACAACGAATTATTTTAAAAGTAAATCATTAGGTGTTCTTCATCCTTTTACTTATGGTAAATATACTTTATATAAGGGAAGGCAACTTTATAATATCAACTATGGAAATATTATAAAAAATTTTTATAAAATAGGGGAAAGCATTGAAAAGTATGCTTATAGTTCCTATGTTTTGGAGTTTACTGAAAAAATTTTACCGGAAAACCAGCCTGATCCTTATTTATTTGAATTACTTATTGATATTTTGGAAATAATTGAGAATAGAAAAAAGAAATATATACCCATTATCAGAGCTTACGAAATCAAAACACTTAGACATTTGGGAATAATGCCTCAATTAAATGAATGTGTACGTTGCGGTAAAAATGAAACAGGCATTAATTTTAGCATTGAAGAAGGAGGGTTGCTATGTAGTGAATGTTGTTGTAATAACACGTTGATTTTCAATCTAAATCATAGTACAATTGAAGTGATAAGATATATTATAAACAATCCGATAAGAAAATTAGAAAAACTATCCATAGATGATAAAGTTCTTGATTTATTAAATATGCTGATGAAAAGATATTTGGAATATCATCTAAGTTTAAATGATATGAAAAGTATGAACTTTATTGATATATGCAGTATCAATGATTAATATTTTGGTAATTTGATTTTGATTAATCAAATTACTACTGAATAAAAAAATATAAAAAAGGTGGTGTTGTTTTTGGAAATATCATTAGAAAAGATTGAACTGGTAAAAGACCGTACAGGTGTGAGCTATAAGGAGGCTAAGGCAGCATTAGAACAAGCTGAAGGAAATGTCGTGGATGCTATTATATACATAGAAGAAACCATTGACACAAAGAATAAATTTAAATTTGGTAATGAAAAAGATGTCCTTGAAAAGCTTAAGGAATTTGTTAAAAAAGGTAATGTATCCAAAATTATCTTTAAAAAGGATGATGAAACTATTCTGAACATTCCGGTAAATGCTGGAGTCATAGGATTTGCTCTTGCCCCATGGGCTGCGATTGCCGGAACTGCAGCAGCACTGGTGTCAAAATGCAGAATAGAAATCGTTAAAGATGATGGAGAAGTTATTGATTTCAATGAGATTTCTAATGGCAAATTTGATGATTTGAAATCAAAAGCAGATGAAGTTATGGATGAAGTAAAGAAAAAATCAGAAAGTGCCTTTGAATCTGTAAAGAATAAAATGAATGATAAAAAAGAAAAAGTAGAAGAAGATGATGACGATGAAGAAGAGGATGAATTAGAGGATATATAAACCTTTGGTGCTTTA
>CAZKKX010000188.1:0-4737 GCA_964553505.1 uncultured Eubacteriales bacterium
CTTCATGAACTGCATGAATCTGAACACCGTCAAACCCGGCACGTTTTGCGTTATATGCTCCGTTTCCAAATTTTTTTACAATACTTTTGATTTCCTTTACAGTTAACTCACGGCAAGTTTTATCAAGCCATCTGTGCTGAATTGGAGATGGAGCCACCGGCGGATATTCCCCAAGATTCGTAGGTATTGTCACTCGTCCAAAACCCCCGGACATTTGCAAAAATACTTTTGCGTTATATGCATGAATCCGCTCTGTCTTTTCCCTTGATGTTCTGATAAAATGAACCGGATTATGTGTGGAGCAAGGACAGTTTGGCATACCATGCTCTTCCACTTCGTTATCAACAAAGGTAACCCCTGTAATAATAAGACCCGTACCTCCTTTTGCACGTTCCGTATAATAATCAATGCCTCGTTGATTAAAGCCGCCTTCGGCATCGGCAAGGCCAAGGGGACCCATAGGAGCCAAAGAAAATCTGTTTTTTATTTCCAAAGAACCAATCCGAACCGAATCAAATAATTTACGATATAAATTCATTCTGCCACTCCTTTATCCTTCAAAAATAACTTTACCATCCATGATAGTCAGTTTTACTTTTGTCTCTAAGATATCTTCATTGGATATTTCAAAAAGGTTTTTATCTAATACGGTAATATCCGCTAATTTCCCTTCCTCTAAAGTTCCTAATTCATCTTCCCTGTTGATCGAGCAAGCTCCTCCATAAGTATAAGCCATCAAAGCTTCAGCTATTGATATTTTTTCCTGAGGATTTACCCCAATCATTTCACCTTCCTCGGTGCGCCTTGTTACAGCTGAATAAATATTTGGAAACGGATCGATATCTGCGACAGGATAATCCGTTCCAAAGGCAAGTGTCGCATTATTATTAATAAAAGTTTTAAATGGCCATTCATATTGACAACGCTCTTTGCCAATACGCGTAACTTTCTCATTAACATCAAGTATCAGATGCATAGGCTGCATAGAAGCAATAATTCCGAGCTTTGGAAACCTGGGAATGTCTTCAGGGTGAATACTTTCTATATGCTCTATGCAGTTTTTTATATTTTTGTTCTCATTTTGTATGTTAGATTCCTCATAGGCATCCAGTGCAAGCCTAACTGCAGCATCCCCGATGGCATGCAACCTAACTCCAAAACCTTCTTTATTGGCATTGAGGATGGTTTTTTTATAAAGCTCCGGAGGATAGTTTGAAAACCCTGATGTCTCAGGTTTATCTTTATAAGGTTCTAATAAGTATGCCGAATAAGTAGATGTAACCCCGTCAACAAAATGTTTCAGCCCCGATATTCTAAGCTTATCAGAAGAATATTGTTCTCTCAGAGCTTTTGCTTTATCTAAATTGGTATCGAGCCCTAAACTTGGATAGAGATGAAGTCTTACAGTCAGATCCCCTTCTTTTTCCAGTTCCGCAGCAGCTTCGTATTCATAAAAGCTTTCTTCGAGAAGAGGCGATGCCGACATATTTGTTGTTGATGTTATCCCGTGGGCTGCTAATTTTTTATAAAACTCTTTCTGTAATGCCTTCATTTCTTGTTTTGGAAGGAGGAAAGCCTTTTCATTCGCAGTTGATTCAGCCTCAATTTCAAATAACAGCCCTGTAAGTTCTCCTTCTTCATCCTTGCCTATCCCTCCAAATGTTACTTGTGTATCTTTAGTAACACTACACTCTTCAAGTGCTTTTGTATTCAGCCAAAAGGTATGGCAATCAGCTGACAATAAATATACAGGTCTGTCAGAAACAACATCATCCAATAATTTTCTATGAGGCAATGCATCCTTTTTGTCCCAATACGCCGGAAACCAGCCTATACCTGTTATTGTTTTGTATTCGGGGTGCTCATTAGCAAAGGTGCCCACCATATCAGCACATTCTTGCTCAGAATGTGCTCTGGAAAGATCCGTCAACATATACTTGCTTGATACAAAAGCTCCTGTAAAAAAATGCATGTGGGCATCAACAAATCCCGGAATAATCAACGAATCATTATATTCGTAAACCTTTGTATCCTGATCTATCCATTTATCTATCTCTATATCACTGCCAACAGCAGCAATTTTTTTTCCTGATATTGCAATGCCGCCTTTAAATATACTGTTTGTTAACCCGGTAAATACGGCATTACTTTTAAGTACTAAATCAGCTTTTGCCATTTTTATGCCTCCTACACGTAATATTTTTGTCCAACTCAATCTAAAATCTAAAACAAAGCCCCTATCACTCTTGGCAAAGCAACAGAGGCTTAGAGGTTTAAGGTCACTTTTTTGATTCAAATATAAAGATTATTTTATCAAAAAACACTTTGCATTTAAAAGATATTAACTATTTATAGCGCAAAACCTACTACAAGATATAAAATAAACGATATTACTGCACCTATTATGACATAAGGAGCTATAGCCTTCACCTGAGTAATGTTTGACACCTCTGTTCCTGCTGCCGTCATAAATACCGCATCTGAGTAAAAACAAGATTGGCTCCCAAGAGCAACGCCTGACATAATAGCAGCAAGTACTATTACCGGATTGACACCCATACTTAAACTTAATGGAATAAAAATAGGAACAGTTAAAGCAATAAGCACCCAGAAACTTGCTGCCGTAAAGGCAACAAACCCGACAATTAAGAATGCAATAGCCGGGAGAAGAGCCGGTGAAACAGATTTTGTGAAGACATCTATTACGTACTCAGAAAATCCCATCATTTCATTTCCTGATGATAGAACAAAAGCAATCAAAATGATGAACATAAGCGTAGCCATAGATGTAATTCCTTCGAATAAATTAGACATGTATTCTGTGGGTGTCATTATTTTCTGAAGAATATACATGACTGCCTGAACGACAAGTGCTACAATTATGCCATGAATAAGATCGTTTTCAAATATAATCATTCCGGCAACCAAAGCAATAATTGGTATGACAAAATTAATTGGAGAAACAGGCTTAACTGTCTCATCTTTTTCAATACTAAATATGGATGTCCCACCTTCTTCGACAACAGTAGTATCTCCGGTTTCTTCTACCCTTTTATATGCTTTTTTCATGTTTCCAATTTTCGGGAAAACTCCTAAAGCCAGTAACAGGCATATAATAACTGTCGTTATTGGATAAAACATAAATGGAATTGCAGACACATAATCTGAAAAACTCAGTCCGAACTCCGATGTTATACCAATTCCAAAACCCGACCAACTGGTGAAAGGAATCAGAACACAAATACATGTCCCCATTGCATTGACTGTATATGCCAGATGTTCTCTTGGAATTCCTTGCTTGTCGGTAAGGCTTCTCATGGATGATGCCACCGCCAAAGCATTTAGATAATCGTCTATGAAAATAATTCCACCTAACAGCCAAGTAAATACAAGGCTTTTTTTGGGCGTATTGGCATACTTGGATAAAATATTGCTGAAACCCAAAAGCGCTCCTGATTTTTCAAAAACTTTAATCATTCCTCCGAAACCAATCAATATAAAGAAAATTAACTGATAAGCTTCATTCGATAATGCCATATAAAGCATCTCAACATACCCTGATAAAAAGCCTGTCCCATATATTATGATTGCACCGACAAGTGAAGAGAGTAACAACATTTCCGGCATTTTTTTAGTAATGATTACACCGATAATTAAAACCGCAATTGGTAAGCATGAAATAATTCCGTATTCCATAAAATCCTCCTTCTCCATAGAATTAGTTAAATAATTAATGCTGGATACCCATATAACCTCCTTTCTATTAATGTATATTTGTAAAAATTTACTTCGTCTTTATAATATAAAAATTTTCTCAATATTTAAATTATTTAAAGGTATACTTTTAGGTACCCGAAATTGTATTTTATTACCCTTTAGTGTACTTGGAATGCCTTTGGGGACTATCTTTTATTTTCTTGTTTGCTAAATTATATCCCCTCAATCCAATCAGATTTGCTTATAACAATTTCCTTATATATAATATTAGATATAGTAAATATTTTCTTAACAACTTTCTTTAATAGAATTAACAAAAGAGGTGATCGAATGTCGTTTCTGCAAGAAAACGAATGGATGCTTTTAAATGATATTGCTTACAAAATATATTCTATTGAGGATTTGTCTGAAATGCGGCAAACATTTTTAGAATTAAGCAGATTTATTATACCGTACGATTCTGCCTCCTTTTATCTATCATCAAAAGATAAAAACCGTCTCCTTGCCGATCCGGTAGCTGTAAATATTGCTGAAGAAAAACTACCGGAATATGATAAATATGAACAAATAGATTATACAAGGTGGATATTCATGTCTGCTAAAAGCATGGCATATAAAGAAACCGATTTATTTTCCAATACGGAAAGAGAAAATTCAAAATATTATAATGAATTTTACATACAACGCAATATACATTTCTCTATTCAATTAAGTCTTGCTTATAAAGGCACTTTCCTTGGAATTATTTCGTTATATCGTCCCAAGGAAAGCAAAGATTTTACCGAAAAAGATCTGTTTATTCTAAACCAATTAAAAGATCACTTATCTTATCGTTTGTACAAAGAATATTTAATCACAACCAACGGCAATGAAAACAAAATATTTATCCCCAACAAAAATCTCTTAACCAATAAATATGATTTAACAAAACGAGAAATTGAAGTGTTGCTTTTAATTCTCAACGGCTTATCCAATCAAGATGTGGGGAATCATCTATTTATAAGCGAGAACACTGTAAAA
>CAZKKX010000189.1:0-4588 GCA_964553505.1 uncultured Eubacteriales bacterium
GATCAAATTTACCCCTTATAGATGTCCCGCAACTTCCACAAGTAATCTCTGTCACTTTCAGATGGCTTTCACATACGGGACACCTTCCTAATATTTCTCTATTCATTATCATCACCTCCGTTAAATTGTACTTACAATGACTTTAACTCTTTTTCCTTCATTTTCTGCTTCGACATTAACCACTTCAAATGGTTCACAATCTGCCAGCATAACAAATAATTCGCGTATATATGAATCAAGTACTTCTTTGTCTACTGTTATCTCATTGTAGTGCTTGATTCCAAAACTAATGAGTCTATGTATGGTTTTGAATCTTAATGAGGGAATAGGGATTCTGAAACTATTGATACTGATATAGATTCTCATTCTTTTAGCTTTCAAAGGAGTTTCACCTCATTTATTAATTATTTTAATTTATATATTAATAATATTAATATATATTAATTTTGTCAATAGTTATTTTAATTATTATAATATTTATTTACTTAATTATTAAAATAATTAATTTATACATTAAAAAACCAGGTATTACCTGGTTTTTTCTATTTCATCAATTTACACATATCATTAGCAAACTGAACAGGATCTTCTATCGGCAGCCCTTCAATCAATAATGCCTGATTATAAAGAAGATTGGTAAACATTTTTACTTTTTCCTTATCCTCTTTAAAGGCCTGATTAACAGCTCTAAACATTTCATGATCCGTATTGATTTCCAGTATTTTATCCGCCTTGGCGTTCTGATTATCCGGCATCATTTTCAGAACTTTTTCCATTTCGATAGAAAGCTCGCCTTCACTGGTCAGGCAGACAGGATGACTTTTTAATCTCTTTGAGGCTCTGACTTCTTTGATTTTACCATCCAAAACTTCTTTCATAAAATCAAATATTGCTTTGTTTTCTTCTGTTTTCTTTTCGCTTTCCTTTTCGTCCGTTTCAACACCTACGTCTCCGCTGGAAACCGATTTGAATTCTTTATCCTGGTATTTGGTCAATACCTTAATTGCAAACTCATCCACTTCATCCGTGAAATATAGTATTTCATAACCTTTATCCGCTATCATTTCCGCCTGTGGCAGTTTTTCGATTCTCTCGATGCTATCTCCTGCCGCATAATAGATATATTTTTGTTCCTCTTTCATTCTTGATACATATTCCTCAAGACTCACCAGTTTCTTTTCAGCAGAAGAATGGAACAAAAGCAAATCCTGAAGCACTTCCTTATTGGCTCCCCAATCGGAATAAACACCAAACTTAAGCTGCTTTCCAAAACTATTATAAAATGCTTCATATTTTTCACGATCATTCTTCAGCATCAATAAAAGTTCGTTCTTAATTTTCTCTTTTATTTTTTTTGCTATAAACTTAAGCTGACGATCATGCTGTAAAAGCTCTCTTGAGATGTTTAAAGAAAAATCAGGCGAATCCACAAGACCTTGTACAAAACTGAAGTAATCCGGCAGTAAGTCTCCGCATTTTTCCATAATCATAACACCATTTGAATAAAGCTCCAGACCCTTTTCAAATTCTTTTGTATAAAAATCAAAAGGCGCTTTGCCGGGAATATACAGAATCATGTTATAGCTTATTACACCATCGGCACTGGTATGTATAGCTTTAAGCGGTTTCTCAAAACCAAAATGTTTGTCCATATAAAAACGTTCATAGTCCTCTTGTTTTAATTCATTCTTATTCTTTCTCCAGATGGGGACCATACTATTTAAAATTTCGTCTTCATAATAATCTTCATACTCATCTTCACTGCCTTCTTTTAATCTGCTCTTTTTCATAAGCATTTTTATAGGATATTTAATGAAATCCGAATATTTTTTAACTAAAGATTTTATATGGTATTCTTCCAGAAAGTCATCATATTTTTCGTCTTCGGTGTTCTCTTTTATTTTCAAAATAATTTCTGTGCCGGGTTCTTCTTTTTCGCAAGGTTCTATTGTATAACCATCCGAACCTTTTGATTTCCATTTGTAAGCCTGTTCACTGCCAAAAGCTCTACTGATAACAGTTACCATATTTGATACCATAAAAGCCGAATAGAATCCTACTCCAAATTGACCAATAATGTCTACACCATCTTTTGCCTCATTTGCATTTTTAAATTCCATTGAACCACTTTTAGCAATGATGCCGATATTATTCTCAAGCTCCTCTTTCGTCATCCCGATGCCTCTGTCAGATATTTTTAATGTTCTGTTCTCCTTGTCAACATCTATCCGAATGTAGAAATCATTTTTATTAAATGTGACATCTTCATCTACAAGAGATTGGTAATAGCTTTTATCCGTAGCATCGCTGGCATTGGAAATAAGTTCCCGTAAAAAAATCTCTTTATGAGTATAGATTGAATTGATCATTAAATCAAGTAGTCTCTTTGATTCAGCTTTAAACTGTCTCTTTGCCATTTTAATGATTCTCCTTTCTTTTCATAAGTATTATCCTGTTTCAGGACATTTGTTAGCACTCTTTGCTAATGAGTGCTAACTTAATTGTATAGCAAATATTTTTTACTTGTCAATATCTTTTTACATAAACTTACACTTACACCCTATTCACCTAACATTTTGGTTGTAAGCAGCCTCTATTTTATTAAAATCGGGGCGCCCTACAGTATCCAACAAATATGCAGATCTTTTTGCGCCTTCGCCCCGCTTTTGATTCAATATAGCAATTATGGTTTCTGATTTTTGAATTCCAATTCCATGGCCATAATAAAGATTGCCATTTAAATCAATAATATTCTCTCCCTGCCAGTGTGGGGTTAAAGGATCTACATCCGGATTAATAATGTATCTTCTGTCACCGGGCAAATACTCTTTTGGCTTTTTCATATACCCAACTTCTTTTATAAGTCTGTCTAAATAGTGCCAATCCATTAAATGTATTTTGGAAAAGAGTTGATCAAATACTTCCTTTGGAAACACATTCAGTAAAGCTTTGTAATAAACAATAATCATTGCAGTTGCACATTCCGTGCCATATTTAAAACCGTTTATAAAAATATCGTTAATTGCGTCACTCCCTCTTACATCACCTCTCAAAAGAAATCCGCCTTCATCAGTACGAGCCCAATATTGTTCATTACATTTAGATTTGCGGAAAACCAGAAAAGACATCTTGCTCCTGTTGAGTTGATACGACGCATTGATGATTTCTTTTCTTAATTTCATTTCAAATTTCAACTGGCTTACTGTATCATACACATACTGTTCACTGCTTACGGACAGCTTATTAAATATTATTCTTTCGACACTTCTTTCGGCATATTCATTAATAATGCCTGCATCAAAGGGTTTGCCGGAAACTAAAATCATTTCATTATTCCCCCTAACCCTTTTTTGGCAATTTCCATTTGTCTGTTCACAGGACTCTTTATCCACTTTTCCCATAAATGAATATTTTTTTTGTACATTTTGTATGAGTATTCTGAGAGTAATATTCTTTCCGTGTCATTTAACTGATTAAAACTTTGCAATTGTTCGCTTTGCGCTTCTGCTGTAATCGGTTGCGTGTTCTTTTTATTTTGCACCTTTGGACCCTGACACAAATATTTTTTTGATAAATTAACCCTCCAGGGTGAAGGATGACTGGTCTGTTGAAAACTTTCACCTGAAAAATAAATAAATGGAGAATTTTCTTTAAGCCAAGAAAGGTATGCCGAATAACTCTTGGGCCGCATCATATGTAAGCCCTCATCAGAAAGATTGCAGCTCAAAAGATTCGATGCCAATTCAACATCTTTCTTATTGGAAGAACGTAGATACCGTGCAATAATCTCCAAAACATAAGGATCTCGGGATTCAAAAAAAGCCCATATCAGATCATGCGTAAATTGATTTTTCCGATTTCTTTTGAAAATCATTTCTGCCACTGCCGGTAAAATTGTCTTGTCTTCATATGTTTTAATCATCTGAGAAACCGCAGCATCTAAAACCTCATCAAACTTATTGTTTAACCCGTCATCATAATGCCCCGTATTCACCATCCATTTAATAGCATAAAACATATTTTCCCTATTCTCTGAAGAAAGGGATTCCACTTTTTCTTTTAATTTCTCATCTTCCGTAATCTTTGCACAGATTTTCAATGCTGTAATATTTCTGATATTTAATTGTTCATAGAGGTTCAGGTCATCGATTTCAGGCATAAGAATAAACAAGGAACCAAAAAACAGCTTCTTATCGTTTATGTAATAAACCAATTTATTTTTATTCTTTTCGCCCATTTCCTTAACAACTGCTTTAAGTTGGTAAGTTCCTTTATTACGCCTGTATCTGTCTAAAAAATTTGAGCTTAAATGATTCATCCATATAACTCCCTTTCTTATTCATTCAGCTTTTACACCGTGTTTATAGGCATAAATATTACGTTAATATTAAAGGTGTTTATACATATTATTAAAGATATGCCGGATTGTTTCTTAATTTTTCGAATTAATTTCTTGCTACAAAGATCAAAAAAATAAAAACCCGTCAATTTGACGGGTTCAGACTGAAAATACTGTTGTATAAATATGAATGCACTTTAGCTATTTGGTTAAAAAATTGAGGTAATAGATAAGATAGAAAAGCCGTGA
>CAZKKX010000190.1:0-4556 GCA_964553505.1 uncultured Eubacteriales bacterium
TTTTATTGTAGAATTTTCTGAAACTATAATTCTTGAATTATTACCTTCTATAATTCCTGACGTTATGTTTGCTTTGGTTGCAGTTACAGTAACATCAGAAGCAGCAATAGTAACAGTTCCCATGTTCCCTTCTATAATGACATCATCACTGCCGTCTACGATGGTCTCACCGATTTCGAGTCCATCTTCGGTATAGACCCGGACTTTGCCGTCAACACGTGCAATGGTAATGTTTTGTATGGATGAATCCCCAATTATCCTTATGGAATGTTCACCGCCGCCGCGAATTACTGTTCTTCCTGTGACAACGATGCCGTCAAGGGTGACATCTCCATCTCCTACACCCTCACCAATAATCAAGTCTCCAGTAATTTTCATATC
The DNA here is from genome assembly GCA_964553505.1 of uncultured Eubacteriales bacterium. GTDB lineage: Bacteria > Bacillota > Clostridia > Peptostreptococcales > JAAYPU01 > JAENZQ01. Next base: position 382 of record CAZKKX010000190.1, read on the forward strand.
CTTTAAAGTAACCTCTGACACATTAATCATCACATTTCCCTTAATATCTTCGGTATATGTGCCTGCTTGGTTTATATAAAATTTTATCATGTTGCCCATGAGTTGAGCGAACTCTGCTCTTGTTATGTTCTGTTTGGGATTCAATTTTCCGTTTGAGCCTGCTATATATCCGGCTTTTACTAAAGAGGCAACCTTATATTTTGCCCAGTCACTTACTGAAGCATTATCTGAAAACCGGTTTAGCACACTCTCATCAGCTTCTGATAATTTAAATGCACGGGCAAGAACCGCAAAAGCTTCCTCCCGGGTAATATAATCATCGGGACTTAATTTGTCGCCGCTTCCTACAAATGTTTTCATTTGAACAGCTTTTGCCATGTCGGAATAGTACCATGCCGATTCATCTACATCCGTATAGCTTTCCAAAGAGGTCTCTTTCTTTGAACCAAAAGCTCTATTTACAACGGCAGACATTTGAGCTCTTGTCAGGTTATCCTTCGGCAGGATTTTACCGTTATAGCCGGACAACAATCCATTTTCCACCGCATTGTTAAGTGCCTTTTTTGACCAATCCTCCGGCATATCAGAAAAAACAGGGCTGTTTTCCGATTCTGCCGCTTCGATTGCAAATGACGGAATCGGTATCATTCCGGCAACTATTACAACTACCAACATTATACAAAAAAGTTTATTCTTCATTTTTGGGTCTCCTTTGCTTTGATTTTCTAATTTTATTACTTCACTTTAAAAATTTTTTCATCTTTCAATCATTCCGATAATTTCATCAAGAGTTATCTGTCGCATTTTGTCCCATATAATGGTATTGCCATTTTCAATACAGATGGTTTTAAATTTGTTAATATCGGAAAGTTCGCTAAACCTGACTGCCTGCAGTCGGGGCTTCATATCATAAATAATTTGATGGCGATTATCTAGTGTTATTATTAGGGTATAATCGTCATTGGCTGTAACTTCTATTATTTTAGGCAAATCTATTCCCCCTTACTATTTAAATATAAAAAAAGACTCCACTATAAAAAAATAATAGCAGAATCCTTCAAGATAATGTATTATCGCATAAGATACTTTTTGTCTAATTTTAAATTATTTTGAGCTCTATTGCTTTTTTTACAGCTGAAGCCCTTCCATTTACATTTAATTTCCGATAAATGGAAGTAAGATTTTTTCTGACTGTGATTTCAGCAATAAAAATCTTTTCGGAAATCTCACGATTTGTTTTACCTTCTACAACTAATTTGAATATCTCGTTTTCCCGTTTTGTCAACACCGGATTAATCGATTCCTCAATATTAAAATTCTTCAGATTTATATCATATTGAGAAATATGATTCACAAGTCTGATTAGATAATTATCTGTTTCCATACTTCTTTGAAATTCTTTTAATATATCGATAATATACATGCTGTATTCAGAAAAAGGAAGTACAATATTATCAGCCTTTCCAATATCTAAAGCAGATGCCATCACAGGCTTTGCTCTTTTCACTCCATAAAGTTCATATTTTGCAATAGCTTCTAATATGTAAGTATGCAAATAACCCAATAAGTTATTAAATGCAGAAAAAACACCTCTCATCTCTTCGCAAAGAACTTCTAATTCTATATACTGCTTTTTCAGCAAAAGATATTTTCCATATATAATATAGTTAAACCCCATGCCTTGATATAAAACCTCGCTCTTATCCATATCCCCGGATCTGAGCCATTTAGGGAAACCGGTTTCGTTATTCAATATACCGCTGATATACCCGACGCACAGATCATATGCACTGCTCATAATAGGACTGTTATAAGCATCTACCTCTTCACTCAGTTCGTCCATGATCTCCATAGCTTCTTTAAAATTTCCTCTTTCCGCACAAGCTCTTGCAAGTACAAACTGTGAACATATTATAACAGAAATTTGTCCTAAACTTTTTGCCTTATAGATTGCTTTAAATGCATGATGTTCCGCTTCCTTGAAATTTCCGGTTTCAAGATGATATTCAGCATGAAGCAATGAATCAAAACCTTTACCGCAGCCATCTGCCATTTCCATGTAGTAAAAAAACATTTCCTCCACACAATCTCTTACCCAAAGCAATTGGCCTTTTTCACGGTAATAAAGATACAATGAATGGGGCGAACCGAAAGTAATGATTTTATCTTTATTGGCAATAAAAGAAGAACCTTTCAGGGTTTTATGTGCTTTAATCAGCCTTTGACGCATTAAAGCAGCATCATTAAAAGCTATATAAGCACGTATCAATTCAATTTCACCAGAGATACGTTCCTTCAAACCGGCGGAGATATTATTGTCATTCTCATAATACTGTTGGATTTGTTTTAATAAAGCCGCACCATTTTCCTTATCCACATTTGTAACAAAAAAACCTATAAAAGCAAGAAAACCAATGGGGTGTCGGTATTTCACCTCTACGGGAATACTATTGAAGAGCTCCAATATATAGCCTGGACTTCTGTCCAAGACCACGTTAATACTGTTTTTTTCGAATTGTTCCATAATAAGGTCGTATTCCTTTGCTTTTAAAAAATATTTCAACCCCGGTATGATATTATCATGCTCTATGTACCATTGTCCTGCACGTTTATATATTACTTCCAAACTAAACAGCTGGTCTTCAATAAGTTTCTTCAAATAATTACTGAAAATATTATGAATTCTATATACCCCTTCAAGTGAATCATAGCGTATAAAAGAATTTCCATAGCTTAATTTTTGAATAATTTTTTCTGTATTTAAATCATTGGTAATATACACTGCCTGCTGCGGCGTAAAGTGATCCAGTACGGATAATAATTTCAATATATGTATTTCTCTTTCCGTATAACGTGACATTACTGCCGTTTCGATCAACCTTTCGATACTACCCACCATTTCCAGCCGGCCGATTTCGGCATACCTTTGCATGATCAGGTATACAGCTGCTACCCAACCCTCGGACATCACATAGATCTTCCCTGCAACTTCTTCAGAAATATCATAACCATATAGTTTAAAAAATTCTTTTATTTCATTCTTATCGACTTCGAATAAAATGCTCTTTATCATGTTACAATATCCTTTTAGCTTTAGCTCTTCTATATTCATTTCCGGAACTGTTCTGGAAAGCAAAAGAATATGTAATCCGTCTATATTGGTGCGTACAATCCTTTCAATCAACCTGTCAAATTCAGAAGAATGGGAAAAATGATAATCATCAATAACCAATACCGTAGTAGTCAAATAAGTGTGATCTTCTATTATTTTTAAAACTTTATCCCTTTGCGGCATATCCACCGGAAAACCCAGCGTACGAAGCTGACTGCCAAGCTCCGGAATAGCTTTAGATAATTGCCTTGTGAGAAAATCCCATATATACTGCGGAGATGTTTCATCGCTTTCAATAGACAGCCATACATATTTTACACCTGTCTCATCAAGAAAATCTCTTGCCGCTGTAGTTTTGCCATAACCCATGGCCGCTACTGCCACCGTCAAAGGGTAGTCGAAAATTTTACCGAACTCTTCATTTACATTGTTTCGTTTTAAAACATGCTGGTACTTTAACATAATAGAAATATCACCTTTCGACTCAATATGACATTATTATACATCCAAACGCCGGCAGATAAAAGATTTTATTGAAACAAAAGATTTTCTATATTTCCACTTATGGTAATAATAAAAGTAAAAATTCATAATACTTAAATTGCAATATAAAATTTAAACACCTTAATTTGATTATCAAATCAAGGTGTTTAAGTCTTGATTTTATAAATTTAATATCAGCCGAATGAATAATTTCTGCCGCTATTATTATCCCAATTATTGGCACTATCTTTAAAAACTACATTTGTTACATTTTCATTTGTAGGAATAGTAATTTCAAACCCATGACCGGTTCTATGCATTTCATGAATTGCTCTGCTTAACCATTTGTCCCCATAACCATATGAAGCATAAACGACATCGGCACCTGATTTTGCAAGCAGCCCATCATAAGTCAACTTAATTCCTTGTTTTTTCTTTTCAACTGATATTCCGTTTTTAGCGTATACATTTTTATATTCCTTCAGAGACATTTTCTTTCCTCCTTTCTTTAAATAATATTTAAATGTTTCTTAGAAATTTAAGTTGTTTTGGTTGTAAGCTTGAGCAGAATTAACATATT
>CAZKKX010000191.1:0-4517 GCA_964553505.1 uncultured Eubacteriales bacterium
CATTGTATCGGAGCTACCACTTTAGATGAATACAGAAAAAATATAGAAAAAGATGCTGCATTGGAAAGAAGATTTCAAAAAATTATCATAGATCAACCTAATGTAGAAGACACAATTTCTATTCTGCGTGGTCTTAAAGAAAGATTTGAAATCCATCATGGTGTTAGGATAACAGATCCTGCACTTATAGCCTGTGCGATCCTTTCGGATCGATATATAAGTGACAGATTTCTTCCAGATAAAGCGATTGATTTGATGGATGAAGCCGCTTCTCTTATCCGAACTGAAATAGACAGCCTTCCCGTTGAACTTGATGCGATCAATCGAAAAATAATGCAGCTTGAAATTGAAAAACAGGCATTAAGCAAAGAAGATGACCCACATTCTAAGAAGCGAATGTCTAACCTTAATAAAGAAATATCTCAGCTGAGAGAAAAAGAAGTTACCATGAAAGTCCAATGGGAAAGTGAAAAAAACAATATTCAGAAAATCAAAACAATAAAGCAAGAAATCGAAAATACAAAGCATGAAATAGAGGAGGCAGAAAGAAAATACGATCTGGAAAAGCTGGCTCAACTGAAATATGGGAAACTTACTGATTTGGAAAAACAACTTGAAACCGAAAAAACCAAACAGGAAACTGCTTCAATAAACAAACGACTTCTAAAAGAGGCCGTTACTCAGGATATTATTGCTCAGGTTATATCGAAATGGACAGGAATCCCCGTATCAAAACTTATTGAAAGCGAGAAAGAAAAACTCCTTCATCTTGAAGATACTCTTCATAAAAGAGTTATAGGTCAAGCAGAAGCCGTCACTGCCGTATCTCAAGCTGTGCTCAGAGCGAGAGCAGGCTTAAAGGATTTGAGTAAACCGATAGGTTCATTCATTTTCTTGGGTCCAACCGGAGTTGGAAAGACAGAGCTTGCTAAGTCTCTGGCTCAAGCACTGTTTGATAGCGAAAGGAATATTGTCAGAATTGACATGTCAGAATACATGGAAAAACACGCCGTATCGAGACTTGTAGGCGCCCCTCCGGGATATGTGGGTTATGATGAAGGAGGTCAATTAACAGAATCCGTAAGGAGAAAGCCCTATAGTGTTATTCTATTTGATGAAATAGAAAAAGCTCACCCCGATGTATTTAACATACTTCTCCAACTTCTTGATGACGGAAGATTAACCGATAACCAGGGAAAAACTGTCGATTTTAAGAATACTATCATCATCATGACATCTAACATAGGCAGTCGTTATCTTCTGGAAAACTTTAATTCCGACGGAAGTATTCCATCAGACATAAAAGATAAAATCGAAAATGAAATGAAAATGCATTTCCGACCTGAATTTTTAAATAGAGTTGATGAAATTGTCATGTTTTCACCGTTAACAGAGCATCAGATTATTAAAATTATTGATATTGCATTAAAAGATCTTGAAAACAGACTCAAAGAAAATAATATCTCTATACGTTTAACTGATGATGCAAAGCAGTTTATCGCCAAAGCATCTTATTCTCCAGTTTATGGAGCACGCCCGGTAAAAAGATATCTTCAGAAAAACTTGGAAACAGAAATTGCAACCAAACTCATTCAAGGCACAATAACAGAAGGCAGTAATATCGTTATCGATGAAGAAAAAGGAAGAATAGTTTTTAACATATAAAATTTAAAAAGTTTACTGTGTTCAATAAAAACCCTTATAATGTAATAACTACAATAGCAAACTGATGAGTAAGTTGTAAATGAACAAAATCGGGGGTACAACGATATACCTTGTAGCTCTGGTAATAATGAGTATCAAAAGGATAATAGGACCTTTTTCATATATTTGATAATGAATCCCTTTTCCTCTAAAATCAAAGAGTCCGGATAGAATATGAAACCCATCCAATGGAGGAATTGGAAGTAGATTGAATACCATAAGAACAATATTAATCCACACGGCAGAATCGATTATCTGATATAAAATGTTCCCTATATCCGAAAATAGAAAGCCTATATTCAACATTACAATCACTTTTATGATAAGAATAAGTATGATTGCTACAAGCAAGTTAGTTGCCGGACCTGCTACAGAAACCAGCATACTTCCTTTTACAGGTTTTTTAAAATTATCTTCATTAATAGGTACAGGCTTACCCCAGCCAAATCCTGCTACCAACAACATTAAGAAACCCAATACGTCGATATGAGCTGCAGGATCTATGGTAACCCTACCTTGACGCCTTGGCGTATCATCTCCCAGCATATCTGCGACTTTTGCGTGAGCAAACTCATGTAACGCAAAACCTAATAATATTCCGGGAATAATTAATAGCTTTCCAATTAAAAACTCCATTTCATCACTCCGCTACCTTATATTCATTACTTTTAGAAACCATGTAATCCATAAATTGTCTTGCAGATCTGCCGGAAAATCCATGGTATCGCATTTCCCACTTCATTGCTTCCTGATATAAAGTGTCTTCCGAAATTTGAACCTGTTCCTTATTTGCAATATCAGATACAATTCTGAGAAAAAGGTTCTTATCAGGAGATGGGTATGTTATTGTAATACCAAATCGATCTACAAGAGATATTTTCTCTTGAATTGAATCGCTGATATGCATTTCGTTATCTATTTCATCTTGATCTTTCCATGTTTCCTTGATGATATTACGCCTGTTGGAAGTTGCATAAATAACTGTATTCTCAGGTTTAACTTCAAGTCCCCCCTCCAAGATCGCCTTAAAATATTTATACTCTGTTTCAAATTCTTCAAATGATAAGTCATCGATAAAAATAATAAATCGATACCCTCTCTGCCCTATTGTTTTAATGATTTCCGGGAAGCTACATATTTGATCTTTAGTAATTTCAATCATTCTAAGTTTTCTGTTTTTATATTTGTTTAATAAGGCTTTGACAGAAGATGATTTTCCGGTGCCCCTATCTCCGTATAACAGTATGTTATTTGTTTTCTTTCCTTCAAGAAAATATTCGGTATTCTCCATCAGCTGTTTCTTTTGCTCATCATATCCTGTTAGATCTTCAAATGTAATTTTATCATAATTTTGAATCCCTGACAGGCCTGTTTTTTCATGCCACTTAAAAGCAATGAATCGAGAAAAAATACCACAGCCTTTTTCTGTGTAATATCCTCTTAAGTCCGTTATATCTCCATTAGAAAGAATCTGATGAATTCGGGTGCTTTCCCTGTCCTTCCGCTTTCCTTTAATCATTAGCGAGGTATCCTTGTCACCCCATTTTTCGGCAAGTTCAGTCCAGTCGTAATTATATAACTCTTGAATCATTCTAAATTCTTTTTCTGCTATTGATACGATATTTTTATGCGGTTTCTCTCTCTCACATGCTAAGCTAAATGCATTTTCAGAACAAGCAATTTTTTCCGAAAGATATCTTTGCCAATAGCTTCCCACGAGAGATTCCGTATTTTTCAACAGCAATGACTGTAACAAATAATATTTACTTTTCAATAAATCTTGTTGATCCTTTCTTGATTCATTTTCTAACAGGTTTAATACTATTCTAATAATATCATCTTCAAAAATATCTCTGTATAAAATGAATTCTTCAATATTTACTTTATCCATACTACCACTCCTCTGCTCGATATAAGTTCGTATCATATTATATTATCATAAATACATGCCTTTTTTAATATTAAGATAAAAAAATTAACTGCCGGTCAACCTTGAAAATTAACAAGTATGAAATAAGAAATCGCTATTAAGTCAAAAAGGATTTTGCTTAGCAAAACCCCTTAAGAATTCTATTTGGTTTTCTTAATTGTTTTACTTGTAAAGAGGATGCTTTGAACACAATTGTCTTACTATTTCTTCCGCTTTTAGTATGTTTTCAGTATCTTTATAATTATTAACGACCAATGCTATCGCCTCAGCAACTTTTACAATATCTTCCTCCATAAAACCTCTTGTTGTTACAGCCGGAGTCCCAAGTCTGACACCGCTTGTAATAAAAGGTCCGTTGGGATCATTGGGGATCGTATTCTTATTTGTTGTAATACCTGCTTCATCCAAAGCTTTCTCAGCGTCTTTTCCTGTTATTCCTTTATTTGTTAGATTTACAAGTACCAGATGATTATCTGTACCGCCGGATACTAATTTAAAACCCCGTTTTGTTAACTCTTCTGCCAGTATTTTTGCATTTTTTATGACCTGTTCCTGATAATCTTTAAATTCGTTTGTTAATGCCTCTTTAAAACAAACTGCTTTGGCAGCAATTATATGCATCAACGGACCTCCCTGGATACCTGGGAACATAGCTTTATCGATTGCCTTACCGAATTCTTCCTTGCAGAGAATTGCGCCTCCTCTCGGGCCTCTTAAAGTTTTATGTGTGGTTGTCGTAACAAAATGGGCATCCTCACAAGGGTTCGGGTGAAAATTAGTTGCTGCTAATCCTGCAAAATGAGCCATATCCACCATAAGATAGGCACCTATTTCATCTGCTATTTCTCTGAATATCTTGCTGTCTATTATTCTTGGATAGGCA
>CAZKKX010000192.1:0-4514 GCA_964553505.1 uncultured Eubacteriales bacterium
TTCTGCGTTGCTGCTTTCAAGCGAACATGCTCACTTACCTGAAGTAAGCTCCGCTGCTCGCTCTCAGCGCGCCTTGAACTTCGAATTTTTCAAAAGCCTGGAGATTGTAGGCTTTTTCAACAATCTCAGCAGATATCAGATGATATCTGCTCGGGCTGTTAGCCTATTTTATTCACTATTTTTACAGCGGTTTCAAAAACTGATTTATCTGGGGATAAGGGTTCAGGGAGATGGTTTATATTAAACCAACCTAAATCGGTGCTTTCATAGCTACAACGCAGACTTCCTGAAATGTATTTGCATGCGTAAACAATAATTTGTGCATTGCAAGCATTAAATTCGTGAATCTTAGAAAGCACTTTACAGTATATGCCGGTTTCTTCCAGAACTTCACGTGTTACAGTATCTTGTAATGTTTCATTGTCTTCGTTGAATCCGCCGGGAGGACCCCATACTATAGGGTAAAATCGTCTATGAACCATAAGCACCTTATCACAATCAACCACAATACCTAAAGGAACAATGTTCATTCTAATCTCCTTAAATCAAACGTATTCCTCAGAAGATAAAAGGAATTATCTCTGATTGCTTGCATTCAATACATTTTTAATTTTATGCTGTACCATTTCTTTTATAGCTCCTTTTGCCGGTCCAAGATATTTTCTCGGATCAAATTCTGACGGTTTTTCTACGAATAATTTTCTTATGGATGCGGTCATGGCCAATCGCAAATCGGTATCTATATTTATTTTGCAAATATTATATTTTGTTGCTTCTCTTAACATTGCTTCTGGTACGCCTTGAGCACCTGGAATTTCGCCGCCGTATTTATTACACATTTCAACAAATTCAGGGAGAACTGTAGAGGCTCCATGAAGGACCAATGGTGTATCAGGAATAATTTCAGATATTTTTTTAAGTCTTTCAAAGTCTAAACGAGGTTCGCCTTTAAATTTGTAAGCTCCATGACTGGTTCCGATTGCAATGGCCAAAGAATCAACGCCTGTTTTTTCCACAAATTCAGCAGCTTGTTCCGGATCGGTAAAAGTTGCATCCTGTGCTTTTACATTTACATCGTCTTCTATACCCGCTAATTTTCCTAGTTCTGCTTCAACAACGACGCCTTTGGAATGAGCATATTCAACTACTTGTTTTGTTATTTTGATATTTTCTTCAAATGGGTATTTGGAGCCGTCAATCATAACTGAAGTAAAGCCATCATCTACACATTTTTTGCATATTTCAAAATCTTCTCCATGATCCAGATGAAGAACAATATCCAGGTTTGTATCTTCCATGGCAGCTTCAACTAATTTAACAAGATAGACAGGTTTAGCATATTTTCTTGCTCCGGCAGAAACCTGAAGAATCAAAGGTGCATTTTCTTCTTTTGCGGCTTCTGTAATTCCCTGAATTATTTCCATATTATTGACATTGAATGCACCTACGGCATAATCATTATGTATAGCTTTACTAAACATTTCTTTTGAAGAAATAAGTGCCATATTTTTTTACCTCCTAATTCTTTTGATATTATTATAACAAATCCTTAATTAATTATATAATAAATAAAAAGGAAGTCAAAAAAATATAAAAAAGAAACGGTTTCATAACCGTTGAAACCAAGGTAGAAATAGGGGAATATGAATAGTAAAAATCCTTATTTATTCAAAGCAGAAATTAAGTTTGCCATTTTCACTACCTTTTCAATATTTTTGATATTCTCTCTGTTTTCTTCAGGTACTAAAGGGGTAAGAGCACCTACTATATCAGACACTGAGGAATCGGCGGATTTTTTTGCAGCCATGGTACGTTGTGTATCGAAAACTTTTTTCACATCACTGATTTTTTTTACGGTCGACAGCGTGTTTTCAAGAGAATTTAATTTTTCTATTTTGGTTGAATCATTGAAAATACTTTTCAATACAGGGAAAGCTTCCTGTATACTGTCCAGGTTATTTTTGCCTACAGATGATTTTTTAATCTCATTGAGCTTATTTACTTTTTTCATTAAATCAACTGCGTTTGAAAGTTTGTCAACTGTATTTTCCATTTTATTTACAACTTCAACCTCTTTTTTTTCAAAAGATGTAGAAGACGGAAGATAGTGGTTATCCTTTGTGGACCCGATTTTTTTTATTCCGCTTATTCCTTTTCCGGAACTCAGGGAGAAAACCAGAATTAAAGGCAGTGCAAAGGGTAAAAGCTTTTCTAAGCAAATACCTTCATTTTTATATTCACTTTGATAATCGTTACTGGTTAGTTCTATCACTTTGCTTTTATCAATTTCGTTCATACTTAACCTCCCTAAAGGATCAGTACTTTTACGTATGTAATATGTAATGACCCATATTATTATTCCCTATCATAGTATGAAAAAATACTGAAGAAGGTGTCACTCATAAAGAAGATATCAGTCACAAAATAGATTTGAGAGCATATTTTTGTAATATGCGAAATAGTTTTGCATAATTTATACTAATAGGAATTGGGAGGTCTTACCATGGCAGATATCAATCGGCAAAAACTATTGGAACTGGCAGCATCTTTAGGTCTGGGTCCAATCGACAGAAATAAATTAAGGACAGTAGAGGATGCAGCTAAAAAATATGAGAATAAAAGCGAAGAAGAGGTGTTGAAAGAATTAAAACAATTGAAAGAAACATTGTTTGCTGATAAAGAATCTTTTGAACGTCAAATGAAACTGGTTAAGGATATAAGACCAATGCTTAATGAAGAGCAGAGGCAGAAATTGGATAGAGTTATAGATTTGTTGTCAAGAGAATAATAACTGGTTTATCAAAAAACGAGAAGGAATAAATTACGATATTGACAAAAATAGTATAATTGTATACAATTTTAATAAGTATAAATCACGGATAAAAGACAGATATATTCAGTTTTGGGTATATCTGTATTTTATACATAAGAAAGGGTGATGAGATATATGGAATATACAATCGATAAAATTGACAGTCAGCGAGACAAACAATTTATTTCTAAAATGAGCAACAAACTTTTTCATAATAATGCCATAGATACGTCTTATTATAAGAAATATGATGTCAAAAGAGGACTGCGTAACAGCAATGGCACGGGAGTTCTTGTTGGATTGACCCAGATAGGTGATGTTCAAGGGTATGCTGTAGAAAATGACAAGAAAGTACCTATTGAAGGAAAATTACTTTATAGAGGTATTGATGTAAAAGAAATCGTTAACTCATGTTTGAAAGAAGAAAGATTTGGATATGAGGAGACAAGCTATCTTTTACTTTTTGGAGAGCTTCCAAATAAAGAAGAATTAGAGACTTTTAAAAAAATACTGGGAGACAATCGGGATGTTCCGAGTAATTTTACGAAGGATATGATTTTGACTGCACCGAGCAAAAACTTGATGAATAAGCTGGCAAGAACTGTTCTTGCACTGTATTCCTATGACCCAAATCCTGATGACATTTCTATTTCAAATGTATTAAGACAATCTATCATGCTGATTGCAAGATTTCCTGCAATGATTTCATATGCATATCAGGCGAAGGCGCGTTATTATGACAATCAAAGTCTGCATTTGCATTATCCTGATCCTGAATTGAGCTCATCTGAAAATATTTTGAGGTTGATTCGACCCAATAGTGAATACAGCAAGTTAGAAGCAGTTCTTCTGGATATTGCTTTGATTCTACATGCGGAGCATGGCGGAGGAAACAACTCAGCTTTTACAAATCATGTTATTTCTTCTTCAGGGACCGATACTTATTCTGCGATTGCAGCGGCGGTAGGCTCTTTAAAAGGTCCAAAGCATGGGGGTGCCAATACCGTTGTTCTTGAAATGATTGAAGATATTAAAAATAATGTAAAAGATTATACAAATGAGAATCAAGTTGAAAATTATTTGGTTAAAATATTAAAAGGAGAAGCCTTTGATAATACAGGGTTGGTATATGGAATGGGACATGCAGTGTATACTTTATCGGACCCGCGAGCAATATTATTAAAAGATCTTGCAAAGCAGCTTGCTGAAGAAAAAAGATTGCAAGAAGAATTTAAGATATATGATTTTATAGAGAGAAGAGTTCCGAGCCTTTTAAAAGAAGTACGAGGAGAAGGAAAAATCATTTCTGCAAATGTAGATTTGTACTCAGGATTCATCTATAGGGCTTTAAATATTCCTATTGAATTGTGTACACCTTTGTTTGCTGCTGCAAGAATATCCGGTTGGTGTGCGCATAGGATAGAAGAACTGGTTACCGGTGGCAGAATAATGAGACCGGCTTATAAACACGTTAAAAAACCTCGGTCCTATGTTTCTATTGAGGAAAGATAGTATTAATAATTAACAATTTACAATTAAGAAATCAACTTCTCAACTTGAATAATATAGCTGAACGCTTGACTTTCAAATCTTCTTGGATTTTTGGTCAAAATGATAAAAAAGAATTTGCCAAAAGCAAATTCTTTCGAGATTGTTGAAAAAGCCTACAATCTCCAGGCTTTTGAAAAATTCGAAGTTCAAG
>CAZKKX010000193.1:0-4502 GCA_964553505.1 uncultured Eubacteriales bacterium
AAGGTTATAATATTAATTGATATATTGAGCTCTGACTATGAGGATGCAGAGGCATTCAAAATAGCCGAATTAAAGCCTTATCAATTTAAGAAAGGAACCTAAAAAAATGAAAAAGTCTATTAAGTTTACTGCGTCCTTAATAATTGTTTTTATTATCTTGCTTACATTCTCCTCTACATATTCTTACGCCGGTTGGCAGAATATATATTATGAAGAAACAAACCATCAGTTTATAGGAACCGGAATCGAACACGAAAAAATTCTTCGATTTACAGATAAAGGTTGGTACAATATAAATATTCTGAAAGCAGATTTAGAGGATCCCTATGTGACCCTTGATTTGTTATTTAATCAGGAAGGTATAAATAATAGAAAAAAACTATCCGAATTAGCAAACCAAAATGATAATGTAGTCGGAGCAATTAACGGAGATTTTTTTAATACTCAAGGCGCTGCCAGTCTTGGACCGATGCTTCATAAAGGAGAAATTTTGACAACGCCATTCTATTTACCTTCACAAATGGCTGTGTTTAATATGACAATTAGAGAACAGCCTTTTATTAATTATTGGTCAATACCTAATATCACTGTCAAAAATGATGAAAACGGTGCAGTATTGTATGCTCAAGCGATAAATAAGGAAACCGAATCTACGGATATTGCTGTTATTTATACACCTGCATGGGGGGAATATTCACCTCCGGTCAATCCAAAACTGAGTTATGCTGTTCTAATGTCGGTATCGAACGGCAGGGTACAGTCAGTCGGTTCTGCTGAAAGTAATGGTAATCCTATTCCCGCTGATGGATTTGTGATTTTTGCAACAGGCAATCAAGCGGATTATATAGTAAATTCATTTAATAATGGTGACGAAATTACCTTTGATATTAATTCTAATATTAATTATGAGGAGTTATCTCTTGCCATTGGCGGTGGTGCCCTAATTGTTGAAAATGGTAGTATTAAAGATGTTTTTTCTCATGAAATAACAGGAAACCACCCACGATCTGCATTGGGAATAACTGAAAATAATGAAGAGATCTTGCTTATCACAGTAGATGGTCGCACCGCATCATTTCCCGGTGTTACACAAAGAGAATTAGCACAAATAATGCTTGATGCAGGCGCTCACACTGCAATAAACTTGGATGGTGGAGGGTCTACGGATATGGTTTTGAAACCACTTGGGCAAAATAATCTTCAGATTGCCAACCATCTTTCAGATGGAAGGGAAAGAAACATCACCAATGGTATCGGGATAATAAACTCTGCACCGGCTTCTGCTCTGAAAGGTTTGCTATTGGAAACTGAAGACACAAATGTATTTTTAGATACATCTCGTGCAATTAAAATACGCGGATATGATAAATACTATAACCCTGTGGATATAGACTCTGCAAAAGTTAAATGGTCTGTAAGCGAAGGTGTTGGGGATATTCATAATGGTATTTTTACACCTGCTCAACCAGGCAAGGCAGTTATAACTGCAGAATATAAAGAAGTTAAAAAATCTATTGAACTCAAAGTCCTGAAAGCGCCTACCGCACTTTCGGTTTCGCCAGAAAAAATAATAGTATCACCCGGCGAATCCATACAACTTCAAATAAATGGCATTAATAATGAAGGATATGTCGGGCCCATTGACCATGAACTAATAAAATATCAAGTGCCTTTCGATATAGGTTTTATAAACAAGCAGGGATTGTATCAATCCTCAGATCGAAGCGGCACCGGAATAATAAAAGCTTCATTTGGAGGATTAACCGCTCATGTTCCTGTAATTGTAGGGTCTCAGAAAATTATTATAGATGATTTTGAAAGCTTAAACGGAACATTTCTATCCTACCCTTCGGTAGTTACGGGAAATTACGATATTGTACCATTTAAAATGGAAGGGCGTTTTTCCGGTGAATTATCTTATGATTTTACTTCAACAGACGCCACAAGAGCTGCATACCTTGTTTTAGATAACGGAGGCATTACTTTAGAAGAAAAACCACAAAGTATCGGATTATGGGTTTATGGAAATGAAGGTGGAGGTCATAGTTTAAAAATTCAAATTTCAGATTCTAAAGGTTCATCTGAAAACATTACCCTTTCTCAGGCCATCAATTGGAATGGGTGGAAATACGTTGAAGCCGAACTGCCGACTGCATTAACGGCACCTGTTAGAATAGAACGCATTTATGTTGTTGAGATTAATCCGGCTATTAAAGATACAGGAAAAGTATATCTTGACAATTTGACACTTTCATACCCCTTGGATTTATCGGAACAAGTTCCGGAAAATACTACAACATTCAAGGATCTATCTAACGTTGAATCCGTATTGGAAACCGAAAAAGCATTTCGCTTCTTCGCTTATGGAAATGTAACCGAACTTGATACTTTAAAAGATAATTTAGTTATATCCAAGATGGCAAAAACCATAAATGAACACAGTTCAATAAATATTTTTGCCGGTTTATTGGACGCAAAATTGAGCAACCGGCTTAAAGCACCGATAACCAAAGCAGACAGAGGCTACTCTTATACTGAATATAAAGACAGCGGGTTCATCACTCTTGATAATAACAACAGCGGACTCAGGCGGTCCAATTTGGAGCAGTGGCCGTGGATTTTTGATACAATTGATCGTATGAAAGTAAATAACCTTTTTATTACTTTACCTAAGCCGCTGGATTTTTATGATGCATTGGAAGAAAAACTATTTAAACAGATTCTGACAGAGCTTAAATATGAACAAGATATTGATGTATGGGTATTACATGGTGGAAATAATGAATATAATGTACACATGGAGAACGGTATTCACTATGTAGCTTTAAAAGACTACCCGACTGATAATAAATACGATATATATCAAGATCTTGATATGATGATTTTTACTGTTAATGAAGATACAGTAACCTATCAGATCAAACCCTTGTATACGAAAAATTAATTAAGTAATAGTATAAATAAAAAAGAACGCAATAATATGTGTTCTTTTTTATTTTCTGTATTTGCTTTTAATTTTAGGGGCGATCATATAGTAATCACCTGTTATTTTATAAAATATGTTTATATTTAAAAGCAATGCAGAGATGCCGTAACAATTCCAATAAAATATTCGGATTCTCGACGAATATGGTTAATAACAACCACTGCTATTTCATTATTTTTTATTGCTTCGCTCTCTGCTGTAAGTTGATTTAGAAAAGCTACAAAACTTCTACTCTCATTGAGTGAAAAAAGTGTGAATTTTTTAATATTTTCCAATAGGACCGGTGTAACTATTCCCTTAGATCTGATAATTGCTTCAATATAACGTACTGCATTGCCTTCTGTTTTAGCAAGGGCAAGCTCCCATTCCTTAAGCTTCTCAACAAAATTTTGTTCTAAATTATCTACAATTTGTCGTATTACAACAGTGTGCTCACTTTCTTGATTCTTCCAAAATTCAATTTCATCTATAACCCTAAGTGGAGTATTACATCCATAAAAATACTGCATAATAATAATTTCCCCCTTCTATTTATAAAATAACAGACATCTTACTATTATCGTATTCAGAAAAATAGAAAAAGTGTCTGAATCATTTTGGTGAAACTATCGCAACAAATCCTTTAATTAAACCTTAGGTTGCTACATAAATAAATACTTAACAGTAAAATTGACTATTTTATTAATCTGCTACCATTTTTCATAAGGGAGAAACTTTCCATCTAACCTAATAATTTCATCTGTTTTTATACTCTATTTAATTAGTATAACATCAAATTCTGATACATCTGCCATATCATCCAATCCAAATTCCACATCCTCAAAAAAGCCTTCGCCGGTATGTACTTGTCCAGTTATTAGATAGAAAGACATATCATTTAGTAAGTTGGAATGGATATTCAAAATGGCATTTTCAATTTCTCCATAATTATTTGATACTCCATCAAGATCATCTATACCTTCAAATCGAGTAATTACAACATCCTGTAATTTCCCAAAAACAGCAAAGTCTAAGACCATTCCCTCAGGGTTATCCAGATAAGGAACCTTATCCAGTTTATCCTGATTCTTTCCTGAATAAAATGGAATAATTACTGCACTGTATTCACTGTAATTAATCTCTACATCTCTCACGGTTTCATTGGTAAACCCTGAAAGCCTAACTCCTTCACCTATTTCTATGATTTCATTCGAACTATTTGAACTATGATCCACCTCTCCATCTTGGTAGCCTACTTCTTCACCTACATACAGATAGTAATACCCCTCAGCCTGTTCTACTCCATACCCTATACTAAATATCATATCTATAAATTCTTTAAATTCTTTATTTTCTTGATAGTATACGAACTGGGTTATATCTCTATCAAAAAAAAGCCCAGAGTAAGTATCAGGAATATTATTTAAAAAGTAATGGAGTTTTTCTTCATACTCACCTTTTTTGCTAATTAACTCTTCATTCGATAGTTCTTCTATTATATTAGCCTCTTCCATTTCACCCTTTAGCTCTTCCTTTA
>CAZKKX010000194.1:0-4450 GCA_964553505.1 uncultured Eubacteriales bacterium
AAGATGAAGCCGCACCCCTGATTTATAAAAAAGGACAACTGATACTATATAACATTTATTATGACGACTATGAAAATGACCCCAGTAAGAAACAATATTGGCAGTATACCCATACTCCATGGGCAGACGGACTTCATCCGGATGCAGGCAAAATTTTAAATGAACCTATAGATAGATTTTATATTGACGGGAAATACACTGTTAAACATTGGCAAGAGGACAGCACCGGTGTTAATTCATATGATAAGCTCAGTAATGTGGAAGAAATTACATTTTATATAGAAGGGACGGCTATAGCCCCTGAAGTAACATATATAAAAACTATTCCGGGGGAGGTTAAAGAAGGCGATGATTATAGAATAGAAATCGGTGTATGGGATGAAGATTTAGATACATTGGATACGACAATAGAGCTGTTTAAGAACAACAGATTGATTTATACATACAAAAAAGATGGTGTTGCACCTGTAAACAGCGAATATTCCCCGATCATATCCGGATATGCACCGACAGCAACACCGGGGAAATATACTGTGGTGGCAACGGCTTCGGATAGAACTGCAACAGGAGTGAGAAGCTATACCTTTACAGTGGTTTCGGAAGGCAGAATTGAAGGAATGGTCAATCATACCGAGCAGTGGGATATTAACCGGAAGAAATATAACCTGAGCAAAACAGGGACGGAAGATAGCCCCAGGGGATACAATGTATTCTGGTCCGGTGAAAAGTTTGTCTTACAGGGAAGTGCAGAAGGTAATCCCATATCGGTACATGTAGAGATTTTAGGAAATTCCTACTCAACCTATCTTTCAACTTATGATGAAGGAGCAACTTGGAATGGGGACCTTTGGGATGAGAGTATGATCAATCGATGGGGATGTTCCACACCTGAAACTTTGACTTTCAGATTCACTGCTAACTTTAACGGAGGAATAGTAAGAACAGATGATGTTGACATCATCATAGACAACACCTATCCTTATTGGCGGTATCATCAGGCATGGTAACTCACTGCTTTTTTTCTAACACAATTCTTACATTCCTAATATTGACAAAGAATGTTAATATAAGTATACTTGGTGTCAGTACTATGAAGTATAGTACACTAATTACACTATACAAGAATCGGGAGTTGAAATGATGAAGAAAATAATAAATATACTGCTAATCCCTTTCAGAAAAATAAAAGGTTTTATAAAGAAAAGAAAGAAGCTGTCCATCGTCTTAGGGGTAATTATTGTAGTTGTTGCAGCGGTTTCTTTTATAAGGGGCGGAAAAGCGGATCCTGCCATGGCAAGAATGACGGTGCCGGTTGTTAAAGAAGATGTGGAGTATCGAGTCAAAGTCAGCGGCATGGTAAATTCTACAGAAGAAAAGACCATTCTGGCACCTATTCAGGGAACCATCAAAGAGCTCAATGTTAAACAAGGGGATGTCATTGAAGAAGGTCAACTCCTGGCATTAATCGACCCTACGGAAATTAATGAGCAGATAGAGAAAACCAGTATTGAATTGGAACTGGAAAGATCCAGATTAAAGGTGAAACAAGATGAAATGGATGCGGCACTTATGACGGCAGCCAATCTGAAACAGCGTTATGAACATGTTAAGCAGCTTCATGATTCCAAGGTGAAGCTTTTTGAAGAAGGAGCAGTTAGCCAGCAAAGCTTGGATGAATCCCATCTGGAGCTGGATGAAGCCTATAATAAGTATATGGTTGCTAAAACCGAGACTGAAGACGGAAGGTATGTTCAGGAGCTTAAACTGCAGAAAAGCCAGGTGGAGCTTGCAGAGTTAAACTATCAATCGCTATTAACAAAAAAAGAAAAACATTACATAAAAAGCCCAATTTCAGGAATTGTAGGTGAAGTTTTTGCACATGAGGGAGAATTATTAGTTGCGGAAAGAGAGTTTATCTATGTAGTCAACAATAATGAAATGGAAATAACGGCTAACGTAAGTGAATATGATGCCAGGAGAATCATGCTTGGCGATTCTGTCACAATAACAACAGATGACGGGCAGTCTTATAAAACAATAGTAGGATCTATCAGTCCCTATGCAAAAAAAATGCAAACAAGTCAAGGATCGGAATCTGTTGTGGAAGTCAAAGCAATAATAAAGGGAGAGGGGACTCTCTTGAAATCTGGATTTAGCGTTAATGTAGATATTTTATGTGAAAAGAAAGGGAATGTACTGACTGCACCTTACGAAGCCATATTATCTGCAAGAGACGGTACTCAATATGTATTCACAACAGCTGAGGATGGTTCCGTAAATATGCATGAGATTGAGACAGGATTGGAAGGATCATTAACTGTGGAAATTATTTCTTCTGATTTAAAGGAAGGAGACCAAATGATTTTAAATCCAACTGAGGATCTAATGATGCAGGCTGTAAATGAAATAGGTGCGGATAATGATTAGGATAAAGGATTTAAAAAAAGTATATAAACTTGGAGAAATTGAAGTAGAGGCACTAAGAAATGTAAATCTTCATATCAAAGGAGGGGAATTCACCTCGGTAATGGGGCCTTCCGGATCAGGCAAATCTACTCTTATGAATATATTAGGATGTCTAGACAGACCTACTTCAGGATACTATTACCTGGATCAGATACGGGTGGACCAGATGAGCTCTGATGAATTAGCCGAAATTCGTAATAAAAAGATTGGGTTCGTATTTCAATCTTTTAATCTGCTGTCTCGAAGCAGTGCGCTTAAAAATGTAGAATTACCAATGTTATATGCAGGAACTAAACCCAATGAAAGAAGGGAGCGGGCTATTGAAGCTCTGGGAAAGGTGGGGCTGTCAGACAGGATGTATCATAAGCCCAATGAGCTTTCAGGCGGGCAGAGACAGAGAGTTGCTATTGCACGCTCTTTGGTTAATAACCCGGCAATTGTATTAGCCGATGAGCCCACGGGAAATCTGGATTCGAAATCCGGAATTGAGATTATGGGTATTTTCCAACGCTTAAATGAAGAAGGTACGACTGTTATATTAGTTACTCATGAGTCGGATATTGCTGCCATGGCTAAAAGGGTGATTCATTTTAAAGATGGAGAAATGGCAGATGACCATGAAACCGGCAAAGCAGAGGTGGGCGTATGAATTTATTAGAAAGTATTAAGATTGCATTGGAAGCAATATTTTCAAATAAAATGAGATCCCTGCTTACCATGTTGGGCATTATTATCGGTATTAGTTCCGTAATTATTATCGTTTCTCTGGGTCAAGGAAGCCAACAGATGATTCTTAAAGAATTTGAGTCTTTTGGTGTAAACCGTGCTTATTTAGGCTTAAGCTGGAGGGAGAATCCAAGACTGAGAGATTACATTACCAAAGACGATATCAATATTTTATCGGAGGCTTTTTCAAAAGAAATCAAAGGTATGAGCCCAATGGTTTCAGACAGTGGAAAGATTAATAAGAGGACTGAGGAAATCAATGTTGAATTATCAGGGGTTAACGAGGAATTTAACAAAATAGAGAATATATCCATGAAAAAGGGACGTTTTTTGTTAGACACAGATATGAAAACAAGAAGAAGTGTAGCTGTGATTGACGAAAAATTAGCATTAAAGGTATTTGGAAGGACCGATGTACTGGACGAAGAAATATCAGTAGATTTACGATACAATCAGGCAACATTTATTATCGTTGGCATTATGGAAGATAAACCTGCCCCCTTTGGTAACTTAGGGGGGTATGAGCCTCCCCTCGCAATATATGTGCCCATAACCAACATGGAGCAGATGGTGGGAATGAATGGGAATTACTGGGGATTGGAAATCAATTTCAATAAAGGAGTCAATGCAAATCAGACTTTGAGCAGGATGATATCCATTATTGAAAGAAGGCATAATTCTCAAGGTAAAAATCTCTATATTACTTATACGGCAGAAAGTGAATTACAGATGGTCAATCAAATTATGAATATTCTCACATTGGTTGTAGGGGCGATTGCGGCCATATCTCTAGTTGTAGGCGGCATTGGAGTTATGAATATTATGCTGGTATCCGTAACGGAAAGAACTAAAGAGATTGGGATTAGAAAAGCAATAGGAGCAAAATACAAGGATGTCATGATTCAGTTTTTGGTTGAGGCGATTATTATTTCAGGTATTGGCGGAATAATAGGAATTATATTAGGCATACTGATTTCATCTATAATTGCTCTTGCTATTGGGTTCCCACCGGCAGTTTCCATTTTATCTATCTTGATTGCGACTTTGTTTTCTATCAGTGTAGGTATATTCTTCGGGTTCTATCCCGCGAGAAAGGCTTCGAAGATGGATCCTATTAATGCTTTGCGCTATGAATAGCACCCGCCAGAGCGTCCAAAAGACCGTATCTCTGTGTTGCTGCTTCAGCCTCAGATACTCACGTAACCTGAAGTACGCTCCGCTCATCGGCTTCTGCGCGCCTTGACCTCCGGCCTTTTGG
>CAZKKX010000195.1:0-4437 GCA_964553505.1 uncultured Eubacteriales bacterium
CTTCCACAATATATTTTTTCCATTTCATAAAAAACACCTTCTTAATAGTTTAAATTCTTTGACATTTTTGATCAAATATCTATTAATTTATCATTTAATCATTATTAATTCGACACTTAACATATTGTTTCTTAAGTTTTTGCTATATTTCTTTCAAAAAGGATTTTGCATATGCAAAATCCTGTCTACTTGAACTCTAATTTTTTATGATTTATATGCCTAATAAATCTTTTACATTTTCTAAAAAGCTTTTTCTTTGTTCATGACCTTCTATACCAAAAGACAATGCAAGTTTTTGTAACAACTTTTTCTGTTCGCCGGTCAATTTTTTTGGTATCTCTACAATTACTTTCACATACAAATCGCCCAATCTGTTACTATTTACATGTTTAATACCTTTACCTTTTATCCTAAAAATAGTTCCGGACTGTGTACCTGCAGGAATCTTGTAAGAGACTTTCCCTTCAAGAGTAGGTACTACTAATTCTTCTCCAAGAGTTGCCTGGGGGAAAGTAATAGGGAATTCCAGTATCAGGTCATTTCCCTCTCTTTTAAATAATTTATGAGGCTTAACTTCAATAATCACATAAAAATCTCCATTAGGTCCGCCATTTGTCCCTGGCTCTCCTTCACCTCTTATGGAAATTACCGATTCACTGTCTACCCCTGCCGGAACTTTAACTTTCAATGTAACTTTCTTTCGGACCTTGCCTGTGCCGTTACAAACATTACACGGATGTTCTATAACAGTACCTTTCCCCTCGCAACGTTCACATGGTCTGACATTGACAAATTGTCCAAAAGGCGTTCTCTGTTGAGATCTTATTTCGCCGGTACCATTACATGTAGGGCAAGTTTTTCTTGAAGTGTTTTTTTCCGCACCTGTACCATTGCATTCTTCACATTCTTCATATCTCATTACGCTTATTTCTTTCTCAGTTCCAAATGCTGCTTCCTCAAAAGAAATAGTAACCTTTTGCTGCAAGTCGGATCCCTTAGCAGGGCCATTCCTCCTTCTGCCGGAAGAAAAGCCTCCTCCAAACATATCAAAGATATCACTGAATATATCTTCAAAGCCACCGAAACCTGCGCCGCCTCCAAAACCGCCTGAGTTTGGTTCCACGCCTGCATGACCAAATCGGTCATACTTTTCCCGCTTTTGGGGATCAGCCAAGATTTCATATGCCTCATTGATTTCCTTAAACTTATCTTCAGCTTCTTTATTACCCGGATTTTTATCAGGATGATATTGAATGGCTTTTTTTCTATATGCTTTCTTTATTTCTTCAATTGTTGCGCCTTGACTTATTTCTAATACTTCATAATAATCTCGTTTTGACAACATCTCACCCTCTTTAAGCAAAATAATCTTATAGCCTGTGTTTTAACAGCTTGAGGCACCAAGATGGTGCCTCGTAGGTTATTATTCTTTTTCTTCATCATCTACAACTTCATAATCTGCATCAACAACATTATCGTCTTCTTCCTCAGAATTGGCTTCCTGGGTTTCCTGATTAGTATCTCCTTGTGGATTTTGTTGAGCAGCCTCTTCATAAATTTTTTGTGATAATGTATGGAAAGCATTGGTTAATTCTTCTGTCTTTGCTTTAATGTCGTCAACATCATCACCATCCAAAGCTTTTCTTAATGCATCTGCTGAAGATTGTATTTTTTCTTTTTCAGATGCATCCACTTTATCTCCGACTTCTTTTAACGCTTTTTCTGCTTCATATATCAGAGAATCTGCTTTATTTCTTGCTTCCACACTTTCCTTCTTCTTCTTGTCTTCAGATGCATACTGCTCAGCTTCCTTGACCTTATCTTTGATTTCGTCTTCACTAAGATTTGTTGATGCCGTTATGGTAATTCGTTGTTCCTTTCCTGTTCCTTTATCTTTAGCACTTACATTTACAATACCGTTTGCATCGATATCAAATGTAACTTCTATTTGAGGAACGCCGCGTGGTGCCGGTGGAATACCGGTCAATTGAAATCTTCCAAGGGTAATATTATTGGAGGCCATCTCCCTTTCACCCTGCAATACATGAATATCTACAGCAGTTTGATTATCTGCCGCAGTTGAAAATATCTGACTTTTCTTTGTAGGAATTGTCGTGTTTCTTTCTATCAATTTTGTAAATACTGCTCCAAGTGTTTCAATTCCCAGCGACAAAGGAGTAACATCCAGTAGCAGAACATCTTTAACTTCACCGGTCAATACACCTGCCTGTATAGCAGCACCAATAGCAACACATTCATCGGGGTTTATTCCTTTATGGGGGTCTTTATTTGTGATTTTCTTTACAGCTTCCTGTACTGCCGGTATTCTGGTGGAGCCACCTACAAGAATGACTTTGTCTATGTCTCCACTTGAAATATTGGCATCTTTCAGAGCTTTTTTCATTGGCTCTATTGTTTTTTCAACTAAATGTCTTGTCAGTTGATCAAATTTTGCTCGAGTAATATCCATATTTAAATGTAACGGACCTTCTGCCGTAGCCGTGATAAACGGTAAATTGATACTTGTCGTCTGAGTTGAAGATAATTCTTTTTTTGCTTTTTCCGCAGCCTCTTTTAATCTTTGCAGAGACATTTTATCTTTTCGTAGATCCACTTTATTTTCTTTCATAAAAGCTTCAGCAATAAAATCTATCAAAACATCGTCAAAATCATCGCCGCCTAAGTGATTACTTCCATTGGTCGCCAATACTTCAAACACGCCGTCTCCCAACTCAAGCACCGAAACATCAAAGGTTCCTCCGCCTAAGTCATAAACCATGATTTTTTGATGATCCTCTTCTTTGTCAAGCCCATAAGACAAAGATGCTGCAGTCGGTTCATTGATAATTCTCTTAACATCTAACCCTGCAATTTTGCCTGCATCTTTAGTTGCTTGCCTTTGACTGTCTGTAAAATATGCAGGTACGGTAATCACCGCTTCAGTAACTTTTTCACCAAGATAGCTCTCCGCGTCAGCCTTAAGTTTCATTAGTATCATTGCAGAAATATCCTGAGGTGTATGTTCTTTTCCATCAATTTCTGTTTTAAATTCAGTTCCCATATGTCTCTTAATTGACATGATGGTTCTATCCGGGTTGGTTACTGCTTGTCTTTTTGCAGTTTCCCCTACTAATCTTTCTCCGTTTTTAGTAAATCCGACTACCGAAGGTGTTGTTCTGTTACCTTCTGCATTTGGTATTACAACAGGATCTCCACCTTCTAAGACAGATACACATGAATTAGTAGTTCCTAAATCAATTCCTATTACTTTTCCCATTTTGTTTTCCTCCTTGATTTTATGTTTTCAATTTAATATAAATATCGTTTGCCGCTGAATCATTCAGCAAATATTAATATATCAGTCGATAATACAATATGTAAAAAGATTATTCTGACACTTTCACCATACTTGGACGTATAACCTTTCCGTTAAAAGTATACCCCTTTTGAAAGACTTCAATAATCATATTACTTACAGTGTGGTCCACCGGTTCTTTCATAACAGCATGATGAAAATTAGGATCAAATTCACAATTTTCAGTATTAATTTCTTTTAACCCATACTTGGATAAAACTTCCTGAAGTTCATTATAAATCATTTTTACGCCTTCCAAAAGTGTCTTTTCGTTGAATTTGTCACTGTCAATCGCTCTTTCAAAATTATCCAATACACTCAATAATTCTGTAATAATAGTTTCATTGGCATAATTGAATATTTCTTTTTTCTCATTCTCCATTCTACGTTTATAGTTTTGAAAATCAGCAGCTAATCTTAAATATTTTTCATTTATTTCGTCTCTTTCCTTAATCAACATATTACAATCTTGACTCTTGTTATTCTCAGGCAGATCATTTTGTGTTTCCTCTTCTTTAGTTTCAGTAGGAGTATCTTGATTCTCTTTCTCTAATTCATTATTTTCATATGATTTATTTTCTTTTTTCATAATACACCACCTAATTCTTTTTATGGACTTTTTTAATCATCATCTTTCAATTTAAAAGCGTTGCTGAGATTATCTGTCATATATTCAACAATAGAAGTTATTTTACTGTACTTCATTCTGGTTGGACCAATAACTCCTAATTTACCAACCGTTTTACCATTGATACTATAAGTTGCTGTTATCAAGCTGCAGTCTTTCATTTCTGTGTCGGGGTTTTCCTGTCCAATTGTTATCACAACACCACTGTCACGATTCATCAACACCTCGGTAATATGTTCTTTCTGGTTCAGCATTTCCAAAAAATCTTTGGCTCTCTCTATATTATAATACTCGGGCAATGAAAAAATATTAGTTAATCCATCCATATACAAATGTACATTCAACATGCTTTCTAAAGTAGATAAAAAATTAGGCATCACATTTTTCATGATCCGGCTCATGGTCTCTATGTCTTCTTCAAAATCTCTTATGATCTCCGTCTTTGTAATAGAAG
>CAZKKX010000196.1:0-4417 GCA_964553505.1 uncultured Eubacteriales bacterium
AGGAAGTCTGTGAGCTCATTTCGTCGTTGGATGAAGGACTGTCGGCAGGACTCTCGGATGGTGGCAGGTTATGCTTTTATAAAAGGATAACAGGTGGCAGTAATTGTTGTAAAGGGTGCTTTGAAAGGAGAAATTAAATGAAAAAGGTAATAGTCGTCGGTAGTGGCGCAGGCGGAGCAGTTGCTGCCATGGAGCTGCAGCGCTATTTCCATGTGACCATTCTTGAGGCAGGCAAAGCCTTCAAACCTTTTACTTTTAGTTTATCTGCCTTAGAGAAATTGAAGAAAACAAGGTTATTTTTTGATGAAAGAGAGATACAGTTATTGTTTTCATCAATGAAAATAAATAAGACTGAGGATAGGATGGTTATGGTCAGGGGAATCGGTCTAGGGGGAACTACCACCCTTTCGGCAGGAAATGCCCTTCGTATAGATAAAGGACTTAATGAACTTGGTATTGATCTTAGTGATGAATTTCAGGAACTATATAATAAGATTCCCATTACAATAAACCATCAGAATAAATGGAAGGGTACTACTAAAAGGTTATTTGAAATTTGCAAAGAAATGAATCTTGATCCGCAACCTTTACCTAAAATGGGCGATTATCAGAGATGTACCAGTTGTGGCAGGTGTGTATTGGGCTGCCGATATGGTGTGAAATGGGATAGCAGACTATTTTTAAAAAAAGCACAAGAAATGGGGGCTAGTTTGATAACAGGCTGTAAGGTGGAGGAGGTCAGTATTGATAATGGCACTATCAAAGGAGTAAGAGCTCGTCAAGGATTAAACGCTGTATTCTATCCGGCAGATATAGTGGTCCTGGCAGCAGGAGGCTTTTCGACTCCGGTAATCCTTCAGAACTCTGGAATCGAATGTGAAAGCAGGTTGTTTGTAGATCCGATTCTTTGTGTAGCTGCTGAGAAAAAGGGAAGCAACCAGAACAAAGAGATTTCCATGCCTTTTGCGGTCAGGAGGAAATATTACATATTATCTCCTTACTTTGACTATTTCAGCTTTTTCTTTAATAAAAGATGGCGTTATCCGGCTTCAGACACATTGACAATGATGATAAAGCTGGCGGATGACTGTGCCGGAAGTGTTGATAACAAAACGGTCAGAAAATCACTCGCTAAAATTGATAAGAAAAGGCTACAGGAAGGTATCGAAACCTGTAAAGAGATTATGAAAAGGCAAGGCATAAAAGAGAATAATATTTTTCTGGGAACCATAAATGCAGGGCATCCCGGCGGTATGCTTCCTATTACAAAGATTGATGCAAAAACCTTTCATAATTCAAAGCTTCCTGAAAACCTCTATATTTCTGATGCAACTTTATTTCCTGAATCACTTGGAAACCCTCCTATCTTTACTATAATGGCTATGGCTATTCGGATCAGCAGGATTATAATAGAACGATTTGGATGATATTATTATTGCATATCGCAGATTATGTTCATAAAAGAAGGGTGATAAGAGAAAAATCCATTATAAACAGTAGCAACTTGTTTGCTACTGTTTATTCAATTTATAATTTATTCATTTTGTATCCTTAACGAATAACGAAAGAACCAATGCCAGAATACAAAGACCGGTTGCTGCCCAGAAAGCAGTATTTACACCATGAATACCGTTAGATATTGCATTGGGTGATTCGTCTATAGATGCCGTAGTTACCATTATGGTTACAAAAACGGCGGTACCGATAGAGGCTCCGACTTGGCGTATGGTATTTACCAAAGCGGTTCCGTGAGGAATCAATTTCAGGCTTAACCGGTTTAGCCCGGCAGTAGTTATGGGCATCAACACCATTGCCATTCCCACCATCCGAATTCCGTACACTACTGTTAGATATGTGAAGGTTGTATCGATGGACATTTGTGTAAAGAAAAAGGTGGTTATAATGATTATGGACATTCCGCAAATCGTCAGCCATCTTGCTCCTATTTTATCAAATACTCTTCCGGTAATAGGACTAAGCAGTCCCATAATAATTGCACCGGGCAAAAGAACCAATCCGGATTTCATGGCTTTAAAGCCAAGCATGTTCTGCATATATATGGGAAGGAGCATTTCCGAGGCAATCATAGTGGAAAATGCAATGGTTGAAATAATGACCGAGAGAGAAAAAATTGGATATTTAAAGACTCTCAACTCCAGAATAGGGCTTTCCAGTTTCAATTGTCTTAGAATAAACCAGATTAAAGCAAGAATACCAAGAGGTATACTGATGAGAACCTGAAAGCTTATCCATCCGCTGGATCCTGCTATACTAAATCCATAAAGGATTCCTCCAAATCCCAATGTAGATAGAATAATTGAAAGGATATCGACTTTAGGAAAAGTTTGCTGGGTTACATTTTTTAAGATAAACCAGGCAGCTAAAATATCTGCCATACCTACATACAATAATATATGAAATACGGTTTTCCACTGATAATGATCGACAATATATCCCGAAAGTGTGGGACCTATGGCAGGGGCAAAGGCAATGACCAACCCCACAGTTCCCATTATTTGTCCGCGTTTTTCAACTGGATAAATGATCAGCAGGATGGTTTGCATAAGAGGCATCAAAATACCTGCTCCGCTTGCCTGAACAATACGCCCTATTAATAATACAAAGAAATTAGGTGAAACAATTGCGATGATCGTTCCCAATAAGAACAAGCCCATTGCACTTAAGAACAGGTTACGTGTCGTAAATGTTCCTATCAAAAATGCGGTAATGGGGATCATTATGCCGTTAACCAGCATAAAGACACTGGACAGCCATTGGGCGGTGCTCTCGTCAATATTTAATTCTGACATAATATGTGGGATGGCTGTGGTCAGTAATGTCTGATTAAGTATTGCAATAATCGTACCGATAAGTAAAACAGTTACAAGGGGCATTTTATTGATAGATCGTATATTATCCGGTTCTGACATGGTACTGTCTCCTAATTATGATTACATTTTGTTATTGTATGAAACTCTAATATCCTGTATCCGTCAAGATAGTCTAACACAGTTTATTCTTGAAAGTAAAGCGAGACTCGTAATAATTTTAGCACTTTCAAAAATCGACCAGATTTGACACTTCGTCATTCATAATGTAAAATTTTTTGAATGAAAAGAATAATGTAAAGAAATCATTTCTTTGCCATTTTTGAGGATGAATAATGCGTTATTTAAAGAGTGGATATTTAGTTTTAATCATCATAATACTTTTACTTCAAGGTTGTTCTATGGAACAATCAAGGGAAACGCATGCCCAAGAAGGGGTTCTGGATCTTACAAATTGGAATTATTATACTGATGGGAATATAAGGCTGGACGGAGAATGGGAATTTTACTGGAACCGGTTCTTAGCACATGAAGATTTATATAATGAGAAACCTGATTTAATGGCAGATGTTCCAAATGTATGGAATAAATATACTATGCAAGGAGAGAAGCTTAAAGGAGAAGGTTATGCCACATACAGACTTCATATTAAAACAGAACTTCCGGCAGGCACAATGCTGGGAATTAGGAGCTATACTTTTAGCAGTGCGTATGATTTATATGTAAATGAAAACAAAGTGGCATCCAATGGGAAAATCTCCGATACAAAAGAAATGGAGGAGGGTGAATATAGGCCGCAGGTTATTGTTTTCAGTATTCCTGCGGAGGATTTTGATATCATCATTCATGTATCAAATTTTCATTATGCAAGAGGAGGATTTTGGTATACCCTTTATTTGGGTGCCCCGGAAAAGATTTTGAACTTACATGATAATGTAATAGGAAAGGAAATCTTTCTGATAGGTACGCTTGTTATTGTTTCGCTATTTTTTTTCGCTATTTATATTTTATTGAGAGATTTTAAATATTGCATTTACTTTTCTTGTCTTTGTTTATTTTTGGCTATAGGGATTGATATGATAGGTCAGTGTGTTTTGATAAGGCTTGTTCCCGATATCTCTTTGAGGGCAGTTATTTTTATTTGGTACTCCAGTACAACGTGGGTCATATTCTTTGTTGTTTTATTTGTACATGAACTCTTTCCATCTGATTTTTCCAAACTTGCCGTAAAATTGTTTCTTATGGGTTCAATACTGTTCCAATTGCTTTATATATTTACTGATTCCTTGTTTTACAGCAGGCTGGCAGGCTTCAATACGGTTTTTGAGGCAATGGGTCTTTTGTCGGCAGTCATATCAGTTGGTATTGGCATAAAAAAAGGTTATAAAGACGGCTGGCTAAATATTATTGGTATGATAGTGGTATTAATGGCATATATTCATGATACTCTTTTTTGGACGAATAGGATTATGGTTAGCTATGGTGAAATTATTTATGCAGGATTGTTTATTGCTGTTTTTTTGCAAATGGTTATACAGGCAAAACGGATAAAAATCTATCATGATCATAAAACAGCAGCAGAACTTTCA
>CAZKKX010000197.1:0-4254 GCA_964553505.1 uncultured Eubacteriales bacterium
CTACAGATAGAGATAAAATAAATGGCACTGCCAGTATCCCTGTGGTTGAGCCTGAAGCATCAAAAGAAATTGCTAAAAATTCCCTTGAGGTAAATATCGCTAATCCAAATATGATTAAATATAAAAGTATAAGGATTTTATATAAAGGAACGTTATAAAAAATTCTTATAAACCCTAATGGCAGCATAATTGCTAAACCTATCGACACAACAACAAGTATGCTTATACCGGATATTTGCCCTGAAGTAACAAAATTAACCTGATTTGCAAGAACCATTAAACCCGGTTCTGCTATTGATATAAAAAAGCCAAGTATTAATCCTGCAATTAACACCAACCATAAATTGTTTGTTTTAGCAAGGGATGTACCTGTCAAACTTCCAAACGGAGTAATCCCAATATCTACCCCCAGTAAAAATATTGTCAAACCCAACACCACAAATATTGAACCTATAATAAATCTAATGATTAAATCTGTATCCATGGGTGATATAGTAAAATTAAGTATAATTACTAATACTGTAATTGGTAGAACAGAATACAATACCTCTTTGAATTTAGAAATAACCACATTCAACTATAGTCATCCTTTCTTATGTAATTAAAAAGACAAAATAATACAATTTCTAAGTCAGTGAGTAAAATGGTTTATTTATCCAATACCTTTTAAATTATATCATAATTGCCCCTTTAGCTGCCGTTTCTAAAGTAGATTAAGTTATAGTCCTAAATACCATGTAGCAATAGAAAAATATACTAATACGCCTGTTATATCTGCAATAGATGTCACCAATGGCCCACTGGCTGTAGCAGGATCCATTTTAAATTTACTAAGCAGAAACGGAAGCGACATGCCGATTGTGCTGCCAACTAATACTATTACCAACATAGCCAAAGCTACTATTAATGCCACATCAATACCACCTCTGAAAATCCCGATAAATGATACGGCAAATGCCATTATAAGCCCCAATAGTATAGCAACAATAATTTCTTTTCTAAGCAATTTGAACCAATCTCCGATTTTAACATCTCCAATTGCCAAAGCCCGGATCATTAAAGTCGCCGCTTGAGAGCCGGCATTACCCGCACTATCTATCAACAAGGGTAAAAAGAATACTAATGCAATTACTGCTTGGATGGTTTCTTCAAAATGTGCAATCCCAGCTCCAGAAAAAATGTTCATAATTATTAATACCATTAACCATGGGAGTCTTTTCTTCATTAGAAAAATAGGACTAGCATCCAGCAAGTTAATATCTATTTTTCCTACAGTAGCCATCTTATGAAAATCTTCAGTGTTTTCATCTTCAATAACATCTACAATGTCATCTACAGTTATAATACCTACTAACCGGTTTTCATTATCTGTTATAGGAATAGCTAAAAGATCATACTTTTTAATTAAATCAGCGATATATTCCTTATCGTCCAAAGTAGTTGCAAACACTATGTTTTGATACATAATATCTTCAATTTTTTGACCAGGGGAAGCAACTACAAGGTCCCTTAATGAAACGATTCCCTCCAGATGTCTGGAAGAATCAGTTACATAACAAGTGTAGATAGTTTCTTTTTTGGGAGCAGTTTTCCTAATTTTACTTATAGCTTCTTGGACAAGCATTTCTTTTTTCAGGTCCACAAACTCGATGGTCATTAAGCTGCCGGCAGAATCATCAGGATAATCAAGAAATTGGTTAATAAGTTTTCTTTCTTTTTCGTGAGCATTTTTTAAAATACGCTTAACTACATTTGCAGGCATTTCTTCTAAAAAGTCAATTTTATCATCAAAATGAAGCTCTTCTAATATATCATGAAGTTCTTTCTCATTAATCTGTAGAGACAGCTCTGTTCGACTTTCAGAAGATAGGTAAGCAAAAACATCAGCAGCTATTTCTTTAGGCAATAGCCTAAATATTAAAAGAGTAGTTTTTGCGTCTAAATCATCTATAAACTCAGCGATATCAGCAATTTGACCTTTTAACAATTCTTCCTTAAGAGACGAATACTTTTTTTCCATCAGTAATTCTTGTATTTTAGTAAAATTCATATTAATTTCCTCCTTCAAATCAAACAAGGGGACGGTTCATTCGTTTGATGCGCTTTGGAGCTTTGTTCACTGTCCCCATGTCTATCTTTCATTATATAACATCACTCTATATTCATACTTGATAATGATTAGTCTGTTTCATCAAATTACAATAACTTTTTAATTACTATACTTAATCAAATGTAGTATGACATTAAGTATGTTTTCCTTTCTAATAATAAAAAATCCTTACTTCTGTTACAAGTAAGAATTTTGCTAATATAAAGCCAGTCTATAATTCCCCTCGTGACAGTTTTAGCTCTACACAACGTAGGGTTGTTCCCAGCTACATTAGGTAACACCTTAATCCGATGTTACCTGCTGACCCTTTGGCATCTCTCGATATTTCAGGGCAGTAGCGTATTTTTGCATAGTAACCTCGCCTAACAGGTTTATTTATTATATTATAAATATACATATATTATACAACATATAGTTCTTTAAAGAAACTTGAAAATTTCAAAAGGCAAACAAAAGCAAACTGTTCCTTTGTTTGATGCGCTTAAAAACTTGTTCACTGTCCCCATGGTTCCCCCGAAGTTTTGTACCCCCGAAGTTTTTGATTTAACACTTCTTAAAAATCTTAAATAATGATATAGTTAAGTTGATAAATAAATATAGAATAAATTAGAAATACTTGAAAGAGAGGTGAGGATATGTCAAAACATTTGTTCCGTTCTGAACTGAAATCGCTAAATAAATATATCCCGGGAAAACCTATTGAAGAAGTAAAAAGAGATTACAACCTAACAAAAGTAGTTAAGATGGCTTCTAACGAGAATCCAATAGGTCCTTCTTCAAAAGCGATCGAAGCAATAAGAAAGGAAGCTGCCAATATACATATCTACCCTGATGGAAGTGCTTTAGATTTAAGAGAAAAACTTTCAAATAAACTAGGGGTTAATGCTGATCAAATTATGTTTGGAAATGGCGGAGAGGAAATCATCAAGATGATTGCTTATGCCTTTATAGCCAAAGATGATGAAGTCATTTTTGCAAAACCATCTTTTGAGCTATATGATATTGCGGCCTATCTTATGGGAGGTATTGCAGTAAAAGTACCTCTCACCAAAGATTTTGAGCATGATTTTCAAGCGTTTGTTGAAAAGGTAACTGCAAAGACCAAAATAATTTTCGTATGTAATCCCAATAATCCTACTGGAAATATTATGTCTCAAGATAAAGTTATATATCTCGTAGAGAATATTCCTGACGATGTTGTATTGGTTTTGGATGAAGCTTATTTTGAATATGCAAAGCAAAATCCAAATTATCCGGACGGTCTTGATATCCTATATAACAGACCAAATACGATTATTATCAGAACCCTGTCTAAAGTAGCAGGTTTAGCAGGCTTACGTATAGGATATATGATATCAAGCAAAGAGATTGTTGGTGAAATGTCCAAGGTAAAAAATGTATTCAACGTCAATAGAATTGCTCAAGTTGCAGGCTTTGCGGCATTAGGCGATGAAGAACATATTGAGCGGACGGTAGCATTAAATTACGAATCCTTAGGCATGATGAAAGATTACTTTATAAAAAAAGGATTTTACTATGTACCGTCCAATGCAAACTTTATCTGGGTAAATGTGAATCAGGATACCAGAATTGTATACGAGGAACTTCTAAAAGAAGGTGTAATCATCAGACCGGGATTTTTATGGGGATTTGATGAGTTTTTAAGAGTGTCTTCCGGGACAATCGAACAGACAAATACTTTTATTAATAAATTAGATATAGTGTTGAAGAGATTGGGTTAAGAAAAAAGAAGGGTTAAAGTCATTGGGGACAGGTTCATTGTCCCCTTTGCATATTATTGGTTATTATTTTTGCTCTTTTAACTGCTTCTCAGAATATTAAATAACGAATCTTCCGACGCAGAGATTCTGTTTATGCAATGCAGCAGTTTCTTTCTGATTTTAGAAAGGAGGAAAAATAGTTATTTTTATTGCTATTTTTCAATTCCATATTTTCTTGCTTTAGCAGCAATTGTCTTATGAGTTAGCCCTAAAGCCTTGGCTGCAGCATTATAGCTTGAATATTTTTCTAAAGCCATTTTGATGATTTGTTTTTCATATTCCTCCCAGGGAAGAATAATCTTTTGAGAAAAACCGCCCGAAGCTTTTTCCTGATTGATATCGGCCTCTTGCCTAAAATAAATA
>CAZKKX010000198.1:0-1052 GCA_964553505.1 uncultured Eubacteriales bacterium
ACCATACAATACCATGGATGAAATCCATAGAACCATTCAAGCCGTAAAAGAATACTGCGGCTTATAAAAATCCAGGTATGGACAGTGTTCAAAAGAGAATAAAAAACTCTATTCACCGATTCGGCGAATAGAGTTTTTTAAATTGAGGAAGTCCAAACAATGGACCTGTCAAGCAAAATAATCCGGTAAAAATGTAGCAATTTGAGGAAAGATAATCAGTAAAATAATACAAATAACTAAAGCAAATAGGAACGGCCAAATTCCTTTAAAAATATCTTCAAGGGGAATATCCGGAGCAACACCTTTTATAATATATACATTCATGCCTACAGGTGGTGTAATTACCCCCATTGCAACTACCAACACCATAATAACACCAAACCATATGGGGTCATATCCTAAAGTATCTACAACAACAGGGAAAAAAATTGGTGTTGTCAGTAAAACCAAAGCCAATGCATCTAAAAAACACCCAAGAACCAGATAAATGGCTAAAATAATTCCCAGAACAACAAATGGCGGAAAAGGTAATGATCCTGCCCAATTTGCAACTTCAAAAGGTATTCTGCTTATGGCCATAAACCTTCCAAATATAATAGCCCCTGCAATCATCAGCATAATCATAGCAGTGGTTCTTGTGGTGTCGGATAATGATTTCTTTAACTTTTCCCAATTTAACCGTCTTTCTAATAGAGAAATAACCAATACACCGCCTGCTCCTACAGCCCCTGCTTCCGTAGGCGTGAACCATCCGGCAAAAAGACCTCCTATTGATAAAAAAAAGATAATCAATGCTTCTACCAATCCTCCCCGAAGAGCATCTATCCTTTCCTTCCAGCTGGATTTGGGCCCTGACGGTCCTAATTCAGGGTTTCTGCTGGTCATTATAAATATGGTGACCATATATAATAGCATCATGAGGATTCCGGGAAATATTCCTGCCATAAAAAGTTTGCCCACTGACTGCTCGGTAGCCATTCCATAAACTATGAATATTACACTGGGAGGAATCATGACACCCAAAACACCACCTGCCGCAATACTGGCAGTTG
>CAZKKX010000198.1:1062-4215 GCA_964553505.1 uncultured Eubacteriales bacterium
ACTTTCTCATTTCAGGCAATGCAATGGCTCCCATTGTAGCTGCAGTTGCCGTATTTGATCCGCAGATTGCTCCGAAAACCGCACAAGCCCCTTGAGTAGCAATAGCAAGACCTCCTGGTAAATGTCCTATCATTTTATAGGCAAAGATATATAGGTGTGTTCCGATTCCGGAATGATATGCTAAAAAGCCCATCCAGACAAACATTGCAATGACGCTCAATGAATAAGAAGAAAAATTACCAAACAAATCCTTTACTACCATATCCATTCCGGCTGAAAATGATGTCAGTATACTGAAACCTATAAAGCCCACAAACGCCATAGCAAACGCAATGGGCATCCTTAATGCAATTAGAACGAAAAATACTATGATTCCTATAAAGCCTATCAGCAATAAATTCATATGGTTTCCTTCCTCGCCGACTCAGAATTAAGCATTTCTAAAAAACCTGATTTTGATATTTTTGTTACGACTTCCCTTATCGCTTCAATCCGTTTATTGATAATTACCAGACAAAGAGCAAAAAATCCCAAAGCAATTACATACACAAATGGATAAATAGGAATTTCTGATGTTGCCGTAACCAAACCATTTTTATGCATTACACCTGCATATCTAACAAGATTCCAAGCCGCCAATCCCCAAAATATGAAAGAAATAATGTCCGTTAACATAATTATCATGCTTTGAAACTTTTTCGGAAAACGCTGAAGAATAAAGCTAACAGCAATATGTCCGTTTTGAAAAGCACAATAAGAAAGCCCTAAACTTACTGCAACAGCAGTAAAAAGACCGACAACTTCATAAGTGCCCTTTAAAGGGCTGTTGAATACTGCTCGCAATATAATATTTGAAACAACTAATACCATTACCAGCACAATAAAAATACCGGCTATTCTATCCAATGCGATACTTATCCCTTTAGTCATGTTCGATAAGTATTTCATATTTTTTCCTCCCTAAAAATCTATTCCAACAAGTTGGAATCCTTTGATATCCTTTAATTGAACAAGTTCGAAGCATCTCTATTTCTTATCCGGGCTCTAACCTTCCAAACTCTATTTATATTCCTCATTATACTTATCGGCCAATTGGCTTACTAAATCCAATATCTCCTGACCCTGCAGACCATTTTCATTTATTTTATTGACATATTCATCCTGTATGGGCTTTAAGAAACTCTTCCACTTATTTTGTTCTTCCTGGGAAAGCGTAATAACCTCTATTCCCTGATCTTCCTCAGCCCAAATCAGTGCATCTTCGTTTTGCATATCCCATAAACCGGCGCCCACCTGTTCGAAGAATTCCTGGTTAACAGATAGAATGGTTTCCTGATCCTCCGGACTTATTGAATTCCATGTTTCGAGGTTCATATTTACAAAAAACAATGTATTGTAAAGAAAAGGCGTTAAGGTTAGGTTTTCAGTTACTTCAGCCTGTCGCCATCCTTTTAGAACTTCTATGGGACCAAGGTTTCCCTGAACAACCCCCTTTGAAAGAGATTCGTACGCTTCAGATTGTGCCATTGCAACCGGTATAGCGCCCAATGCTTCTAAAGTTTTCGCACTAAGACCTGTCGCTCTAAGCTCAAGTCCTTGAATATCATCGAGAGTGTAAACAGGTACTTTTGTGTATAAATCTCCCGGTCCTGTTGCAATAACCATCATTAGTTTGGTATCCTGCACTTCCTCGGGGTTTAACTCCATTATGCCTTCCCAAGCTACTCTGCTTGCAACCTTAGAGTTTAGATAAGTAATACCGGGAAGCTCAAACACTTCAAGAACCGGAAATCTTCCCCTTGTATATGAAAAGCATGAAAGCCCCATATCGGCAACACCGTTAACCACACCGTCGTAAATAGAATCTGCCTGTAATAAAGTCTGATTGGGATAACTTGTTATAACAACGCGACCTTCCGTAGCTTCTTCTATTGCTTCTGCCCATGGTTGAATCAAATGCTTTTCAGCCGGATGACTATTTGGGAAAAAATGGGCTAATTTAAGTTCAAGAGTTTTGACATCTTCATTAGTTTCTCCGGATGA
Organism: uncultured Eubacteriales bacterium; assembly: GCA_964553505.1. Classification (GTDB taxonomy): domain Bacteria; phylum Bacillota; class Clostridia; order Peptostreptococcales; family JAAYPU01; genus JAENZQ01. Next base: position 3,106 of record CAZKKX010000198.1, read on the forward strand.
AGGTGCATTATCAGAACAGCCACTGAAAATAATCATCATGGATAACATCAGTATAAGCGTTACCCGGAAGGTTTTCATTAAATGTCTTTTACTAATTCTTCTTTTCATTTTTTTATCTCCCTTTCAGTTTTTATAATAAAAAAAACTCCAATATAGGAGTTCGTCATACAAAATAAACACACATCCTTTAAAAAAAGAATGGTGTATCTTATAGCTACTTATTTTCTACATAACTACATTCCTACATTTAATTGTTTTCGGCTAAAAGCCGTATTATATATAATTCCTACCAAACTTCAAGAAGCAAAAGCTTCTTCTACTTATTTCTATTATCTAATGATTCCCCAAAAATGTCAACCAAAAACCTAAAAAAATGCACCTCTTCAAAAATTCCCTTGTCCTGGCAGGCACAGGACCAGCCCCTACGAAGAATAGCCTTACGGACAACCGCAATGATCGTCCCTACATATCCCTACTTCTCCACAACTGTTATCCCTTATCTTTTATCACTAATCCCTAACCACTAACCACTAATCCCTAACCTGCTTATATAGGATTAATACCTAAGCCGATAACCTCATGCTCATAACCTTTTGTAGGAGCGCCCATATTCCCATACAACACCACTGCCACCCATTCTCCGTCATTCATTTCTTCCGGTATTCTCGGACCCCTTACAATACTGTATACAAGACCGGCTGTTCTCAATACCGTACCTAATCCCTCCTGTCCTCTGCAAATTGCAGAATATGCGTCCAGAATAGAATGATAAATTGAGTGCTCTTCCCTATAAAGAGGCCTTATGATTTCTTCTTTTTTTGCTGCCGTTTCAATTGCAGCAAAAATTTTTGCAGAATCCATAGATCCCACACGTCCTTTGAATACTTTATATCCTCCGCTCTCAGCCTTTTTCCTAATGCTTTTTGCATCACAATCTGATCCTAACGCCATTAATGTAGCAATTTTCCCGATGCTTAAAGATTCTAACATGCTTCTCTCCCCCGATTTCATTCTAATTAAATTTTACATGAAAATAGTAGAGAAGTCATAAATTTGAACTAATTTCTTATAATTATCATGCTCCTTCTATTTTTCTATTCTTATATTGAC
>CAZKKX010000199.1:0-2360 GCA_964553505.1 uncultured Eubacteriales bacterium
CAGAAATGACAGGAACCTTTTGAGTGTGAAACAGTTTATAGTGTATGGAGTATAGAGTATAGATTATTTTTTATCTTTTATCTGTCTTTAATCTCTTGGTCAATATCCAAAGCTTGCACTGACACTTGCTTCAATAACGATTTCGCCTGCTGAGATAGGGGTGCTTACTTCGTTGGCCGTATCAATTGATATTCGTTCTTTCGAATAGGTTATCGGATAGTAATTATAATCTTCAGTTACCTGATGTGGTTTTCCTATGGTAACATTATAAGCAGAAGCTAATGCGGCCGCTTTTTCTTTTGCTTGTTCGGCAGCAGCCTTAATGGCTTGAATGTATAAAGCATCTCTTTCCTTATCACTAATGCCGTACTGGATTGAACTTGCTTGATTGATACCATGTTCAACGGAAACATCTAAAATTTTACTGACTTTAACCAAATCCTTTGTAGTTACCTGAATCGAATTGTTTACGTTGTACCCGCTCACGACGCTTTTGCTATTTCCTCTGGCATCCTGCTCCCAATCATATCTGGGAGAAATTGTGTAGGATGTGGTTTTGATATCATCTTCATCGATATTCAATTTTTTTAATGCCGAAATAACATTATTCATTTTGGTAGCATTGTCTTGTTGTGCTTTTGAAGCATCCTTGTTGAAAGTAGTCACACCGATATGTACATGAGCTAAAGACGGAGATGTTTTAACCATGGCTGTTCCTTTTACATTGATGGAATTGATATATGTTTTTTCTTCGGCATATACGGTATCTGGGATATCAAAAGCAGACCCGATAAGAATTCCCGATACAAGCATTAAAACAAATAATATTGATATAGCTTTTTTCTTCATTTTATCACTCCTTTTAATTAATATTTTGACATAAGTTCATATCTATTAGTTCCATATTAACTGAAAAATATTCGTTAGGATAAAATAAAATACAAAAAGCCTTTAATTCACAAATTTAGTTAGGTATAATATATGAACAGAGCTTTAATATAATAATAGCATTAAGTAATGAAAAATTCGGAGGGAAAGAATGAAAAAAGGATTAATCGCGGTTATTGTGGTTGCGGTAATCATTGTTGCTGTTATTGCAGGTACAATGGGAAGCTACAATAAACTGGTTACAATGGAAGAACAGGTTACAAACAGCTGGAGTCAGGTAGAAAACCAATTACAAAGAAGAGCCGATTTGATTCCCAACCTCGTGGAAACCGTGCGTGGTTATGCCGCACATGAACAGGAAGCCATCAATGCTGTAACAGAAGCAAGAGCAAAACTTGGTGGGAGTGGAAATGCAGGAGAAAGAATGGATGCGGAAAATGAACTTACCGGTGCATTGTCAAGGTTATTAGTAGTAGTTGAGAACTATCCTAATCTAAAAGCAGATGCAAACTTTAGACAATTGTCTGATAATTTGGAAGGAACAGAAAACAGGATTGCTATTGCAAGAAAAGACTACAATGATGCAGTTTTGAGTTATAACAGTACAATAAGAAGATTTCCAACAGTAGTTTTTGCAAATATGTTTGGCTTCAACCAAAAAGATTATTTTGAAGCAGCTCCGGGAGCAGAAGAGGTTCCCGAGGTGGATTTTACCAGTGAATAGGAAGGTTATGATGAATAGACTAAAATATTTATTACTAAGTATTATTCTAATCATGTTAATTTCAATGCTATCATGGGCGGAAGCACCTGTACCGCAGCCTCCTGCCGAAAACAGCTATGTATTTGATTATGCAGAAATGATTAATGAAACAGATGAGACTGAAATGCGTGCGGTTAGTGCAGCCATTGAAAAAGCAAGCGGAGCCGAGATTGTTGTGGTGACAGTTGAGGACTTCGGAGGGTATTCCATTGACGAATATGCCAATACCCTTTTCAGATCTTGGGGAATCGGCAGTCAAGAAGAGAATAATGGAATTTTATTGCTTATAAATAGAGAAAATTTAGTGGCAGGTCAAAGCGGAAGGGTAAGAATAGAAGTTGGTTATGGGTTGGAAGGAGCAGTTACGGACGGTATTGCCGGGAGGATATTGGATGAATACGTTCTCCCGCCATGGGAAACAGGGGAGTATAGCAGAGGTATTCTTCAAGGTTATATGGCTATTGCATCTGTAGTTGCTCAGGAATACGGCATCACCATAGATCAGGATGAAGCACTGCAGCAATTACAGCATTATCAAACTGAAAAGGCAAATTCGAATAGAGGTTTTCCTTTTGAGCTGATTATTGCAGTTATTATATTACTTTTTGTTTTTAATAGAAATCGAGGCAACAAAGGAGGCAAAAGATACAAAAGCAATACACCAACCTTTTGGGGACCATTTGGCGGCGGAGGCGGCGGCTTTGGCGGC
>CAZKKX010000199.1:2460-3991 GCA_964553505.1 uncultured Eubacteriales bacterium
CAATACACCAACCTTTTGGGGACCATTTGGCGGCGGAGGCGGCGGCTTTGGCGGCTTCGGCGGTGGTTCATCCGGAGGCGGAGGTGCAAGCCGGTAATACCTTTTAGAATTAAGATTTAAGGTTTAGTATAGGATTTAAGATTGAAGATAAAAAAGTCTTGGGTTTCCAAGGCTTTTTTAAATAAAATAAAATGTAGATAACTTATTGAATCTAATATTATTGTTTCCACTATAGAGATCTTTATTAAGATTATACTTAACAAAATATAAAATGGTATAATTCCACAGACTATTTATCCTTTTTCATTTTAATAAAATGATTCTTAGTTTATGAAGAATCCACCATCAATCTTAAATCTTAAGTCTTAAATAATATAGCTTTCTCCTTTATTCTTACTCATAAATTATATATACTATTATTAATAATTAGTAAGGAGCAGGAGTATGGATATTAGTGAAATCAAATGGGCTGAAATTAATTTGGACAATCTCGTACATAATCTCAAAGAAATCAGGAGATACGTTGACAAAGAAACGAAGATAGCAGCCGTAGTCAAAGCAAACGGTTATGGTCATGGTGCTCTTGAGATAGCAGGAGTTCTTCTTGAAAATGGAGCGGACATGCTGGCAGTATCATCAATAAATGAAGCAGTAGAAATCAGAAAAAATTTTAAAAAAGCTCAAACCCTTGTTTTGGGATATACTCCTACTGAAAATATTGAAGATGCCATACGATATGGTGTAATTCAAACCATATATTCATTGGAGCAGGCTGAAAAATATTCTCGTATTGCAGAAAGAATAGGAATGGGTATCAGCTTTCACATAAAAGTTGACACCGGAATGAACAGGATCGGATATATGCCGGATGAGGCAGCCATTGATGAAATCAAAAAAATTAATAGGTTGCCGAATGTAAAGATAAATGGCATTTTTTCTCACTTTGCTGTAGCCGATGAAAAAGATAAAAGTTTTTCTAAAGCACAATACGAGAAATTTCTTGAATTTATATCTAAATTGGAAGAAGAGAATATTAAAATCCCTATCCGACATATTTCCAATAGTGCGGGAGTCATGGATCTTCCTTATATGAATTTGGATATGATAAGACCGGGTATTATCCTATATGGACTACATCCTTCTATGGAAGGGGATCACAGTGTATTAGATATGAAACCTGTCATGTCACTTAAGACAAGAATATCTCATGTAAAGACTTTAAATGAAGAGGGCGGTATAAGTTATGGGCTGAAATATAGAGGGAAAAAAGGAGATAAAATCGCAACGATTCCCATCGGCTATGCAGACGGCTATACCAGACTTTTAAGCAATAAAGGAGAGGCTCTGGTGAGGGGAAAACGGGTTCCGGTGGTGGGGACCATATGTATGGACCAATGCATGATTGATGTATCGTCTATTGACGATATTAAGGCAGGAGATGAAGTAACCCTGTTTGGAACGGACGGAGATAATACACTGAATGTAGAAGAAATTGCAGAAAAAATAGGCACCATTAATTATGAGATTATCT
>CAZKKX010000200.1:0-3990 GCA_964553505.1 uncultured Eubacteriales bacterium
TTCATCAAATGTGTATTCTCCATAAAAATCAGCTATATTTAGAGATGTATTATCTATTTGTTTATCAGAAGACACACACCCTATTAAAGCCAAAATAATGATACTTTGCAAAACTATTATTGTAATCTTTTTGTTCATTCTTATCTCCCTTCTTTTAGGCTTAGTGTATTTTGCCGGTAATTTGAGCGGTTTAAGTCCCCCTCCCGCTGCACATTAAACAGAAAATGTGAAACATTATTAATTATTGATTATGCACAATGCAAGAAGAAATCGACGCATCAATAGCACCTATTTTCTAATAACCAAAGTCATCGATTATCCAATCTCTTGTTTTGTTATCCCTTATTAATATCCACTGAAAGTTTGTATATGTTGAATCTCGATTTAAAACAGGATTATCTCCTGAATCATCAACATAGAAATCAGATAACAGAATAATAACATTTTCTGATTCAACTCCGTTAACCGAACCCCTACCATATTTTAAATAGAGAGTAGTAAAAGATTTTGACTTTTCTTCATCATACCATATTTTCGTTAGGGTAGCTGCTGGAAAGCTAAAATCTCCTTTCACTAAATCTATGGCTTTTGATATTTCTTCCTTTGTAAACTTTGTTGACTCTCCAATGTCTATTATTAAATCTTCACTTATATCATTTTTATTACAAGCTACTAATGAAAAGGGCAAAGATACTATAATAAATAAAATGATAACTCTTCTCATAAAATCCATTCCTTTATTTAATATTTATTACATATAATCCATCTGTGACGACTAAAAATGATGATGTGCATTAAACAAAATATTCATCATCTTGCCATTTTATTGGGTTTGTATCGATATACTGCCATATTTCTTTATATTCAATTTCATTGCGAATAATATGATCATAAAATGATTTTTGCCATATTGAACATCCAACTTGTTTTGTAATAGAACCTTTAAACTGTTGCATAATGCGAGATATTGTAGGGGCGACCTGTGGTCGCCTAACCCTATCATTTAATATAATATTTATCTTCAGCCCATTTCAATGGATTATTTTCCATATATTCATACCCCTACGATTTCGCCAAATAAATTTTGTCTACCCTTGGTACATATGGTTATAAAATAATATCCTGCTTGTGAATAATCATAATTCTTTAGCCTAATATTTTTTCTTTGAGGTAATTTATCCATACATATCATTCCTTGTGTATTTCTGGGCAGACAGGGTCGTCTGCCCCTACCGCGATTGGTCTTCGTTGTTAATCGCCGCTTGTGCAGCTGCTAATCGTGCAATAGGAACTCTATATGGAGAGCATGACACATAATCCAATCCAAGAGATTGACAAAAATCTATAGAATCAGGGTCTCCTCCGTGTTCTCCACATATCCCCAGCTTTAAATCCTTTCTTGCTTTACGTCCTAAATCAACTGCAATTTCAATTAATTTCCCTACACCTTGCTTATCAAGTGTTTGAAATGGGTCAGATTCCAATAGTTTTTTATCTTTATATTCCTTTATAAATTTGCCGGCATCATCTCTGGAAAATGCATAGGTCATCTGAGTCAGGTCATTGGTACCGAATGAAAAGAAATCCGCATGTTTTGCTATTTCATCTGCCGTTATGGCAGCTCGAGGCACTTCGATCATCGTTCCTATTTTATATGAAATCTCTATATCATTTTCCTTTACAACCTTGATGGCAGTCTCGTGGACAATTTTCCTTACATATTCAAGTTCTTTACCTGAGCCGGTCAAAGGAATCATGATTTCAGGCATGATATCAAGATTTTCTTCTTTCTTTACTTCAATTGCTGCCAAAATAATGGCTTTAGTCTGCATTTCGTATATCTCAGGATACGTAACAGCTAACCGGCAGCCTCTATGCCCTAACATTGGATTAAATTCTTTTAACGCTTCGATTTTTGCTTTCAATTTATCATAATCTATTTGAATCTGCTTTGATAGAATTTCGATTTCTTCATCAGAATGCGGTAGAAACTCATGAAGCGGCGGATCCAACAGTCGAATTGTGACAGGTCGCAGGCCCATAGCTTTAAAAATACCTTTAAAATCTTCCTTTTGATATATTAACAAGCCGTCTAATGCTTCCAACCTCTCTTCAACATTACCTGCAACAATCATTTTTCTCACTGCAGGAATACGCTCTTCTTCAAAAAACATATGCTCTGTCCTACATAACCCAATACCCTCTGCGCCGAATTTAACAGCTATCGCAGCATCCTTTGGATTATCTGCATTTGCCCTGACTTTCATATTTCGTATTTCATCAGCCCAACTCATCAGCAGGCTAAAATCTCCTGACAATTCAGGATCCTTAGTTTGTATTTTTCCGCTATATACAAATCCTGTATTTCCATCAAGTGATAGATAACGTTCTTCTTTGAATTCTTCCGAGCCAATATATACTCTTTTATTATGTTCATCTACCCTAATATCTGAACAACCTGATACGCAGCATTTTCCCATTCCTCTTGCAACAACTGCTGCATGGGATGTCATTCCTCCTCTTGCCGTAAGAATACCTTCTGAAGCAATCATTCCTTCAATATCTTCCGGTGAAGTTTCAAGTCGAACTAAAATTACTTTTTCTCCATTTTTAGAAGCCCTTACCGCATCTTCAGCGGTAAAGTAGATTTTTCCGCTTGCAGCCCCCGGAGATGCCGGCAAACCTTGGGCGATTTTTTCGGCATTATTTAATTCATGAGAATCGAAAGTAGGATGAAGTAATTGGTCAATTTGTGAAGGTTCAACTCTTGAAACAGCAGTTTCTTTGCTGATGGTTTTTTCCGAAACCATATCTACCGCTACTTTAACGGCAGCTTTAGCTGTTCGTTTACCATTCCTTGTCTGTAGCATAAAAAGCTTTCCGCGTTCAATGGTAAACTCTATATCTTGCATATCTTTATAATGCTTTTCAAGTAAATTTGCTGTATCCTTAAATTCATTAAAAACTCCCGGCATAGCTTTATCCAGTTCAGAAATGGGCTGAGGTGTCCTAATACCTGCAACAACATCTTCTCCCTGAGCATTAATCAAAAACTCTCCGAACAAATCCTTTTCTCCTGTTATCGGGTTTCGCGTAAAAGCCACTCCGGTGCCGGATGTATTTCCAATATTTCCAAAGACCATTGACTGAACATTTACTGCCGTACCCAAATCCGAAGGAATACGGTTCAATTGTCTGTAGACATTTGCTCTGGGATTATTCCATGAATTAAAAACTGCTTTTACAGCCATCATTAATTGCGTTTTCGGGTCCTGAGGGAAGTCTTCAAGTGTTTCCTGTCGGACCAGTCTCTTATAAGCTGCTATAATCGCCTGATGATCTTCGGAACTCATATCCACATCAGATTCATATCCCTTCTCAGCCTTTTTGGATTCCAAAATCGTATCAAATTTATGCTTTGGAATATGTAGAACAACATCACTAAACATCTGAATAAATCGTCTGTAGCTGTCAAAAGCAAATCTTTCATTTTGTGTCAGGTCTGCAAGCCCTGCTACACTTTCATCATTCAATCCGAGATTTAAAATAGTATCCATCATTCCCGGCATTGAAATTACGGCTCCTGAGCGAACTGAAACCAGCAATGGGTTTGCAGGATCTCCGAATTTTTTCTGTGTTTTTCCCTCAAGGTTCGATAAATGTTGTGATATTTGTTCAGCCACATCATCAGAAATTTGCTGTCCCTCAGCATAATACCGATTACAGGCTTCTGTCGTAATAGTAAACCCAAAAGGAACAGGAAGCCCAATTTTTGTCATTTCTGCTAAATTAGCGCCTTTCCCACCTAAAATGTTTTTCATTTCTTTTTTGCCTTCATCAAAAGAATAAACGTATTTTTTTTTCATAATACTCCTCCTTATCTGAACCTCATAAGATCAAAAATAATACTTGCTGTCTCTTCCACAGCTTTTGTCGATACATCGATGACAGGACATCCTACTTTCTTCATGATCTCTTCGGCATAATCCA
>CAZKKX010000201.1:0-3975 GCA_964553505.1 uncultured Eubacteriales bacterium
TATCTCCACATTAAGTAGAAGAGGCTTTATTGTTCAAGAAGGGGAATTAAGATATTTTGATATACTAAAGCTTTGCAGTATAGGTATATTTGAAGATTGTTTTGGAAATCACGCAGGTGCTCCATATGCAACGTGCATTCTTCCCCCGGCCCCAAACCAGGAACCGGCAAAAGGACAGAGGCCTCCAATAGGATACAATCCTAATGATCCAAATAATTATCCAGCCAATGTAACTTATGGAATACCTGGGATTACCTATAAACTACGTCCTGATGAGGCTATTGTGTTAATTGGAAAGACACCTCCACCGGCTTATTACTTTGGTTTTAGAAGTTATATCGGACTTGCTGAAAATATGCCAAATAAAGAATATGACGAAGATACTACAGTGGGTAGCAAAGCTATTACATTAGGTGATGAATATACGGGTAAATATCATAGATTACTTAACAGCTTGGAAGATCATTTAAATAATTTTAACATATGGACATCTAATACTCCAAAAGGAAAATATGGAAATCCTTTTTTAAGTGATACTGTAATTATTAGTTCAGCAGACAAAGGAATAAATAAACAAATGCGTGAAGCTCTTAATGTATCTGGTTTTAGCTCAGATATTATGAATGATGATAACATCCCTATGGGTCTTGTTAATATGGGTCTTGAAAAAGGTAAAGATACCTTTATGTTTATTATGAGGGCTATAGTTTGGAAAAACCAAGATATGGGAACACAATATCTTAATAATCTTAAAAACTACTTCAAAGTTCTTCGCATTACACCAAAACGTCCTGTGACTAATTTAAATCCTTGGTCAGTACCAGCTCTTAAGCATAGGGAAACAAGCACTACTGAATTTAAAGTTCTTCAAAATGCAAGAAATGAGCTTGCTTACCTAAGAAATGAAATAATTAAAAAATACGGAAGTGACGAATATGATTACAAAGAGCTTAATTTAGATCTTAATTCAAATATGTTAATACCTGATAACTACGAGTCAACAGTATTAGATTATGATACTATTGGAGATAATAGAGATGCAACCTATACTAAAACGAAAAAATTCCAATTGAAGTCTGATGATGATTTTGTCATATTATATGGAGTTAACCACGAACAAACAGGAAAGGCAGTAATTAATAACGCTAGTTTCTACGGATATGAACTTTATAATGGAGTTGCTGTAGCCCAAATTTCCGTACAGTTTAATAATTCTGCAGCACAGTATTTCCCTGAAGGTTATAATAATCAAAAATATTATTATGTATGTAAATTTACAAGAAAAGCTGGTGAGGGAGTTGTAGTACCTTATAGTACTGGAAATCCATCTGGAAAAGCATACGGAGTTGACAATAATAAGGACGCTTTTATAGCTTTTAGAATTTATGTTGACAAAGAGACTTTAGTTGGTCCGGCCTTATTTGATGTTATATGGGATCGAGCGATTTTATTTACAAAAAAGAACAAATAAGTGTTATTGATAGGGCACAGAGAATGATGAGTTAAGTTATATAGGGACAAGGAACCTGTCCCCATTAGTATATGGGAGGCAAACTAAATATTTCTGGCAATTTCATTTGCTCCCCATATAGCTTGTAACAATTTTGAAGGTTCTTTAGCATCACCAATGATGTAATATTCATAGCCGAGCATCTTAACAGTATCAACAATAGATGTATTGCTCTTTGAACCAACAGCAATAATAACTGCCTCGCAAGGTATGTCCAGTTGTTTTTTTCTTTCCTTTTCGACAGTGATTGATTTTTCCTTAATTTCAATACATTTCGTATTAGTATGAACTGCTACGGAATTTTCTTCGATGATGCCCAAAACATAAGGTTTTATATACATCTCCAGGTCTTTGCCAATCTCGTCCATCATTTCAATTACCGCAACCTTTTTTCCTTGACAGATGAGGATTTCCATTGCTTCCAATCCAATGAGCCCGCCGCCTATGATAGCTACATGGTTGGCACTGACTAATTGGTCTGAAACTATGACTTTCCGTGCCTCAAAAACATTTGGACGGTTGATTCCGGGTATATTTGGTTTTATTGGATCAGCACCAGTAGCAATGATGATTACATCAGGATTAATACCTTTTATTCTTTCTTCATTGGCGGAAGTATAAACTCTAATATCCACACCTGCTTTAAATGCACGGTATCCCATATGAATGGCTGCTTTAGAGAAAATTTCCTTATGTGGTGCGCGACCGGCTTCAATGAATTGTCCTCCTAAAGCCACATCTTTTTCCATAAGAATTACCTCATGCCCTCTTATTTTTGCAACCCTGGCTGCTTCTAAGCCTGCCGGTCCTCCTCCGATAACCAGTATTTTTTTCTTTTGTTCGGCAGGTTTTATGATGACTTCTTTTTCATTACCTGTGGCAGGATTAAAAATGCAGCTATTACCTAAGCCTTTGAACATTCTACCAACACAGCCCTGGTTACAGGCAATACAGCGTACAATATCATCCGTCTTTCCTTCCGCGGTTTTATTAACATAATCTGGATCAGCCAGCAGTGGTCTTCCTAATCCAATAAAATCAGCCATACCATCTTGAAGTACTTCTTCCGCAAGGTCAGGATGATTAATTCTTCCGGCAACAATCATAGGAATATCTATATGCTTCTTTATTTCATAAGCGTTGTTAGCATTGACTTTTTGGGGATAGTAATAAGGCGGGACTGTATACGCTAAAGCATCGTAGCATCCTTGGGAAACATCCAAAGCGTCAAGTCCGGCTTGAACATATAGTTTCGCCGCGTCAATAGCATGTACCAACTCAATACCGTCTTTTACATGCTCGATAGCGCTCATTCGGAAAAGAACCGGAAAATCATTTCCAACTTTTGAACGTACATTCCTTATCACTTCGCAACCGAATTTGGCTCTGTTCTCAAGACTCCCACCGTATTGATCTGTTCTCTTATTTGTATAGGGGTTTAGAAATTGATCAATGAGATAACCATGTGCACCATGGATTTCAACTGCATCAAAGCCGGCTTTTTTAGCTCTAACTGCAGCATCTCCGTAGCCCGAGATTATTTCTTGAATTTCCTCGAGAGTCAAAGCTCTGGGTTCTTCTCCAATAAATGCATTGGTAACTACAGATGGGGCAACGGGTTTGTCGCCGAAAGGTTTGCCTGATGTCTGCCTGCCCCCATGCCAAAGCTGGATGCAGGCAATACCGCCGGAATCTTTAATTGCTTTGGCTAATTTTAAAAGATTAGGAATATATTTGTCATCATATATCCCCAAAATTGTAGGCGATTTGGTTGTATAGTGGACAGTAGATATTTCTACAATATTCATGGCACATCCACCAATAACTCTCCGGACATGATAGTCGATTAATTGCTGTTTGGGATATTCATTTTCTACGTAGCCGGAACCCATTGGCGGAAAAATTGAACGATTCTTCAGCGTTAGATTGCCGATTTTTCCAGGCGAAAGAAATTTTTCGTACATATCTGCATCTCCTTAAAATATTAATATTTATACTAAAGTTTAGTTTAGCCAATATTGCTTTTTTTATGACTTCATATCAATTTATGGGGATTGAAGACATAAGGGAAAAAGTGGATAATTTTATTATCGGTGATACAAATGAAAATGTGGATTTATCGGAACAAAAATAATGTTCAAGCGTCTAAAAGATAAGTGAATAAAATTAAAATGGAAAGGATGAGAGAGCATGAAAACGAAAATTCTTGTGGTGGTCATGATTTTTATGGTCATTGCAACCTTAACAGTAGCTGCCCAAAATCCTGTAAAAATACTATTCAACGGTGTTGAATTGGAGACCGATGTGGCTCCCGTCATTCAAGACGGACGAGTATTAGTTCCCATTCGGGCAATTTCCGAAAAGTTTGGTGCAGATGTAAGTTGGGACCCGGACAACTACGTAGTTCATATTAACACCTCTGACAATAAAGATGATTATAAAGGTGAGATAGAGTTTGAAGATGG
>CAZKKX010000202.1:0-3912 GCA_964553505.1 uncultured Eubacteriales bacterium
TTACTCTTGTAAATAAAACAGAATGTAATAACCGCTACAATAATAAAAAAAAGAAAAAATATACACCATTGCAGTTTCACATCAATCATGTTCTCACCTATTCCCATTGAATCCCCGCCATCTGAAATTTATCTGTCTTACAAAGATGATTTCCGGTAGATTTTAAAATTCCCTCATATCCGCCGTTTCTTTTCTCAATCCTTTTAAATTCGAACAATGGATTTAAGATGATTTCACCGTCTTTAAGCCCTGCTATCTCGGCAATTTTCAAAACCCGCCTTGTCTTATCATTTAAACGCCCTAAGTGTACTATAACATCGATAGCCGAAGCAATCTGTTTCCTTATGGCATCTAAAGGCAGCTCCGCAGCTGCAAGAACCATGGCTTCCAGTCTGCTAATCATTCCTTCAGGAGAATTGGCATGACCTGTTGAAAGTGACCCTTCATGACCAGTATTCATAGCTTGCAGCATGTCCAACGCCTCCGCCCCTCGAACCTCGCCTACAATAATTCTGTCCGGTCTCATCCTTAAAGAAGTCTTTATAAGCTGTCTTATTGTAACTTCTCCTTTTCCCTGCACATTGGCATTTTTTGTTTCCATCGTAACCAAGTTTGCAATGTTTTCTATTTTTAATTCTGCCGAATCTTCAATTGTAATAATCCTTTCTTCCTCAGGTATATAATTTGAAAGGGCGTTTAGAAAAGTCGTTTTGCCTGAACTGGTTCCTCCTGATATAAAAATATTAAACTTTCCTATTACCATTTTTTCAAGCATTTGTGCCGCTTCAGCAGTTATAGTTTGAAAACTTATTAAATCTTCCATCTTAATACTTTTTTCAGGAAATTTTCTTATGGTCAAAATTGGTCCGTTTAAAGCTATATTTACATGTACCGCATTTACTCTTGAACCGTCTTCCAGCCTGGCATCTACAATAGGATTTATATCGTTGATTTCTCTATGCACCTTTGCCGCTATTCTTCGAATTACTTCTTCCAATTGTGCTCTGTCTGAAAATTTATCTTTTACCCTATAAATATTTCCGCTCTTTTCGATGAAAATGTTGTAAGGACAATTCACCATTATTTCTGTTACATTCTCATCCTCTGCATAAGGTTGCAGAATATCAAGGTCTTTTCTTATGGAATTAAAAACAATATCTATGATTTCTTTTTTATCTTTATAGCTGAGACCGGATGCTCTTGTTATCTCTAACACAATATTTTCAATCATTTCTCTAACAGAATCATCCGAATGTTTTTCATCAGATATTTTAATCAAATCTCTTGTTCTCTCAATACAGGACTTTGTTAATATAGCTTTCATCGTCTCAATCCCTTCTTATTCCGGACACCTTAACCGCATACAATACTATCCGCTATTCTTTTTGCGCCTTTTCCAAACTCTCCCTCTAATGAAATGTGCAAACAGCCTGATTTTTCATTGAAACTTTCAGGGTCATTTGCTATTGATAACCCGGTCTTTTCCTCATCTTCACAACGATTTATTACAAGGGTCGATGATTCAACTGCACCGTTGTCGGTAACGGACTGGTTATAAATTTTATATTTCAACCATCCTGAAACAGAATCCGGGATGATTATAAAATTTTTCGTACATAAAGAAAATATAAACTCTTTCTCATGTATAGTGCTTGAAAAGTCAATACATATATATTCATAGTCTGTTTTTTCCGTAAACAACTTCAATAAATATTTTATTTCCTCATTAGTAAGTTGCAATAAATCCTTATAGTTACTTTGTGGATAAAAGCAATCCACATTCCACTTATCTGTAAAAATGAAACTCCTGATTAAAGAAGCAATATTAGATTCTTCTCTAATAAACAGGTAATATAAAAAATCCGAGAGGTTTTTTCCTTTTTCTGAGCCACAGTTAAAAAATGCTTCACTTGAAGGAATGCCCTCCAAGTTAAAATATAATGTTTTTTTATCTCTCAAACCGATAAACCTGGATACGGCAACTGCAATAGATGTTGTGCCGGCACCACCTGAAGGCGAAAAGAAACCAATTAAGCGTGTATTATTACTTATACATGTAGGCAAAGCTTCTTCCGATGCTTTGCTATAGATATATTTGATTTCTTCTATTATTTTACCTACAGGCATATACTTATAGATTTTATAACCGCTGTCCCTTTCTTCAAGTTCTTCCGGCGGGACACTTTCAGAAAGCATGATTGATATATGTCTCGTGTTTTGAAATGTATCCATGAAATGTTCATTCATCAGCAATATGTGTAAATCCGTTTTTTCTTTGAGATATGTATTTAATTGCCCATAATCCGAAAAGGTTATTATTTTAAAAAGCGGTTCATAATTCGCTATGTATTCACCTAATGCGTTCATATAACTTTTATCTTTATCACAAATCACTAAATAAAGTTTTTTCAATATTTTCTCCCTTGTAAATTATTTAATTGTTTTACATTATTTTACATATATATTCTACTATTATTTCATTCTTTTTTCAACAATATTTTAATAATTTTTACATCATTTCAAGATATTTCTAAGCAATTTATAAAAAACCCGCTGAATTTAAAACCATTCAACGGGCTCTGACCATAGAAATGTAACAAAAACGCATCTTAGCAATTCAAGTAATCTTTATCATCATCCATTTCCATAACACTCTAAGATCTTTCACATCTATCTAATAACAACTCCCATCTTCTATCTACCTCATCCTGTATTTCTTTTATCAAATTTTTATTTTCAGGTTTAAATAAATGACTAAACCTGCCCTGGGTTCTTAAAAAATCCTCAACAGGCTTTTTTTGTTTAGGCTTGTATGTCAATGTCCAGCAATCCTCCACTACTTCATACAAAGGCCAAAAACAGGTATCTATTGCCAATTCAACTATTCCCAACATTTTTTCGGGAGAATATCTCCACCCTCTCGGGCAAGGCGTAAATACATTTAAAAAGGATGGTCCGTCTTTATAGATGGCTTTCTGAGCCTTTGTGTAAAGATCATTATAATTTTTAAACGGTGCCGTCTGTGCTGCATAGGGGATATGATGAGCCGCAAGTATTTCAGTCAAATCCTTTCTAAATGTCTTATTTCCTGTAGATTCTGAACCAACCGGTGTAGTTGTTGCATTTGCATACATTGGCGTCGCAGAAGACCGCTGTATTCCCGTATTCATATATGCCCCATTGTCATAACAGACATAAGTCAGGTTATGACCACGTTCCATAGCCCCAGAAAGTGATTGAAACCCTATATCATAAGTGCCTCCGTCTCCACCGAAAACAATAAACTTAAAATCATCTTCTATCTTACCTCTTTTCTTTAATGCTTTATATGCGGCTTCTGCGCCGCTTGCAGTCGCAGCCGCATTCTCAAAAGCACTATGGATATAAGAATCCTTCCATGAAGTATAAGGATATAAAAAACTTGAAACTTGAAGACAACCCGTAGCACAAGTAATCACAGCCGGATCATCCTCTTCCAAAGAAGCCAATACCGCACGGACAACACTTCCCGCTCCGCATCCTGCACATAATCTGTGTCCTCCGGAAAATCTTTCCTTTTTACCGGCAACCTGTTTGATATTCAATGACATAACCTTCTCCTCCTTCTATTTCCGTACGCCCAAATAGCGATAGACTTCTCCAGTTTTTTTCTTTTTATTTATATCAAGCAGTTCCTTAAATACCTGTTCTATATGTTCTGTGGTTATATCCCGACCACCAATACCGTATATATAGCTTATAGTATTAGGCATTTTCTCTAAATCACATAAAGCTGATCTTACTTCATGAAAAAGCGGACCTCCTGAAGTCGAAAAACCCTCTGATTTATCCATTATCGCAATACTATTAATATGAGCCAATGCTTTTCTCATTTCTTCTGCAGGAAATGGACGAAACACTCTTATTTTCAGC
>CAZKKX010000203.1:0-3610 GCA_964553505.1 uncultured Eubacteriales bacterium
GAAGAACTATTAAAGAAGCAGCATATTCAATATGAAAAAACTTTAAAGAAACTTGAGGACCGTTTTCCGGAAAAGGCAAAAAAAATCAGAAAACAAATTGCAGATGCTTCTGAAGGCAGCTATATAAGAGAAGCTGTTCGTTCGGAATGGACCAGAGTTTTCAGGGTTAACCGTGTTTTTGCACTGAAAGCGGGAAAAATCACAGGAATTGGAGACGATATATTTTTCCTCTATCTGGATGAGGTTCTGAATTTGCTTTCCGGAGATAAATCAGCGGTGAAACATATTCCTGGCAGACGAAAAACCTTCGAAAAATATAAAGCACTGCCTCCGCTACCGTCGATGATCCGTGGAAAATTCTATCCGTTCAAGTGGGCAGAGGATCCGAACAGAAGAGTGGATTATTATGATCCTAATTTAACATTTGCCAGCGCAGTAGACTCTGAAACACTGAAAGGCTTTGCCGGAGCAGCGGGCAGAATAGAAGGAATTGTGCGTGTTTTGACCAATCCGGAGGAAGGGGAAAACTTTAAGCTGGGTGAAATATTAGTGGCATCAACCACTAATGTAGGCTGGACCCCTCTTTTTCCCAGAGCTGCAGCAATTATTACCGATATAGGAGCACCCTTGTCCCACGCCGCCATTGTAGCCAGAGAACTTGGTATTCCTGCTGTCCTGGGATGCGGCAATGCTACCACACGACTTAAGACAGGAGACAGAGTACTTGTTGACGGTGGTCAAGGAGTTGTGAATATCTTGGATTAAACAACTACGTGTGTCCTAAAGGAGGAAATCGTGATAAATAAAGTACGAAAAGACATTGATTTTTCTGATGCCGCTGTGGACCGTGATACTAGTGGAAAGAAACTTGTAATATCCTGGAAAGGGCAAGGAGACTCAGAGAATATTGACATCTATTGGAGTACAAAACCCGTAGACATTGAACAGCAAGGATATTTACTGCAGAGTTCAATGTTCATTAAACGAGAAACAACAACAGTTACGATTAATGATCCGAGTCCTACAGCAAGACCATATTTTCTATTAAAGACAAGAGCTGGCTCCGTCATAACAGTTGCTGAACGGAGACTCCCTTTGAAGGGTACATGTAATTTTCGTGATCTGGGCGGTTATAAAACAGTTGATAGTAAGACCATAAGGTGGGGTAAATTATTCCGTTCCGATGATTTATCAAAACTTAATAAGGAAGATATCGACTATTTGACGAGCTTAGGCTTAAAGACAATTGTTGATTTCAGATGTGCCGGTGAGTTTACGAAGTACCCCGATATGCTTATTCCGGGTGTAACACGGGTCAGTCTGCCAGCATTGAGTTATTCGGGATTTGAGGATTTGGAGAAACTCCTTGCTGGACCTCCTGGCAAGTCAATAATTGATTACACCATAGAACTTATTATTGATCATGGAGCACAAGAATCATTTTCTGAAATGCTAAAAATTCTTGCACAATCCGCCTGTTTCCCTCTTGACATGCATTGCACAGGAGGCAAGGATCGTACAGGAGTTGGCATAGCAATCGTGTTGTTGGCCTTGGGTGTTCCTGAACAAACAGTCATTGAAGATTATATTATCAGTGAAAAATACAGAGAAACTGAAAATCAAAAGGTAATTGAAGCTATGAAATTGAAGTCAATCCTGGATACTGACTACAAATGCGAGATATTTAAATATGTACTCGCTGCACGTACGGAATATTTGGAGGAGGCTTTAAGAGAAATGAGGAAACATTATGGTTCAATCGATGCATATCTTGAAACGGGACTGGGTCTGACAAAACAACTAAAGGAAATATTGAAAAATCTTCTGTTGGAAGACAGCTATAATAAAGAAAATTGAAAGGAGACATGATATTTATGACAATTGAAGAGGTAATTGCTCACGTTGAAATCCGTGATGTACTAGCTAGATATGTTAGGGGCGGGGATCGCATGGATCCAGAGCTCGTGCGGGGCATCTACTGGCCTGACGCCCATATTAAGCATGGTCACACTACGGATGGTGTAAAGGTTATTGATAGGGCAAATGAACATTATAAGAAACACAGTCTTCCAGGATCAGCCTGTCATCATATTACCACCCAATATATTAAGCTTGATGATGCCGACAACGCTCGAGTGGAGAGTTATTATTTTGCCTTATGGCCGTACTATGATAAGAACCAAGTCGCCCATACAGGTGTGATGTCCGGTCGTTACCTGGATAAGTTTGAACGACGAAACGGCGAATGGCGCATTAAAGAACGGCTTGTCGTACAGGACTTTAACCGCGCCGATTTTCTTGGCGAATTGTGGCCGACCATGTCAGAGTTTCCCGCAGGTACAAGTACGGAAGACGACCCATCATATGCGTTCTTTGAATAGAGAGTATCTATTCGAATGGATTGAGGAATTCAAAAAAGAACTAAAAAATAATATTCAGGAGGTAAAGTGGGTATTGTGGGTATTGTGGGGACGGACCTTTCCAATTGAAGGTCCGTCGCTTGATTAACCATGTAAATTGTATATAGAAAGATTAAAGACATTAAGATGAAAATCTTGATGTCTTTTTTGTAAGTATAAAAAATACTATTTCTTACATAGTTACATAGTTCAGATAAAAAATTTATGTCATTTTATTTTCTTTAAATAAAAGTTATTGACCCCTTAATCCTATTTACAATACTTTTGCAGTCAGTAATATAATAAAAAAATGTAATTTTTATTACCAAAATATGATATAATTAAAGAAATAATGGAACTTTATTTATATGTCAAGACAAAGAGATAATAGTAGGTGTCTTATCATCTATATAGATAATAATCTTTTTAAAAAATCTAGAGATGATTAGATATTTGTATCAAAAAATTCAGAATCTAAGGAAGGAATTTATGAAATCAAATAATTTTAAAAAGTCAATTAGTATAATGCTAACATTACTACTTGCACTTAGTTGACATCGTGCTCAACAATCATAAGAAAAACTAAAGTAGAAGAGATAGAGAATACGGAAATAACAGAAAGTAAAAAGAATCAAGAAGAACCAAAAGGAATTGTAGTTGACGGTGAGCTTAGATATTATGATGGAGAATTGGTTGATATCGCCAAGCATGAAGGTGAAACTATAGAGAGGGATGGCAGTAAATATACGAACAATGGATATATTATATCACCGGAAGATACTTTTATTTCTTACGCATACAATAATTTAAATTCGTTTATCTATTATGCCAATGATGAAACTCTTGAAATCATAAATAACAATTTTGAAGAAATAGACGGAAAATTATATGTCAAAAATATAGAAGAATTAAGAAAAGAATATACAAGAGAGTATAAATATGCGACCTTAGCAGGATATTGTGGGGACGGACCTATCCAAGTGAAGGTCCGTCCCATGGTTAACCACCTTGGTTAACCATGGGAATGAAAAAGTAACAAGCGGAAAATATTAGAACAATTTTGACAGAACCAAAGTATGACTAATATATTAGGTTTGTGCACAAGAGATTAAATAATAAGGTTGTAGCATCACTATGGTACGCTGAGCAAACCTGATATTCTTTTGATCCTAAATGAGTGGCGGATGGTTTTGGAACCATTTAATAGAAAA
>CAZKKX010000204.1:0-3575 GCA_964553505.1 uncultured Eubacteriales bacterium
AGAGCATAGGCCAATTACTTATACTTAAACTCACACTTATACTTAAAGGAGGTATATTAATGGCACGAGTTCGTACAAACATACTGGTTTGTGGAGGCACAGGATGTTTAGCCGGAGACAGCGAAAAAGTACTGAGGAATTTTGAACTTATTCTTAATGCCAGAGGATATGGGGATGAAGTAAAAATAATAAAAACGGGTTGTTTTGGTTTTTGTGAGCAAGGACCCATAGTTAATATTGAACCCGACGATGTTTTTTACGTACGTGTAAAACCGAAAGATGTCAGAGAGATAGTGGATGAACATATTATAAAAGGCAGAATTGTAGAAAGGCTTCTCTTTCAGGAGCCAAAAGGACATGAAAAGATTAAAAAACAGGAAAATATGCCCTTTTATAAAAAGCAACTCCGGATAGCTTTAAGAAATTGTGGATTGATCAATCCGGAAGACATTTATGAATATATAGCCCTTGGAGGTTATGAAGCTCTTGGAAAATCGCTGACTCAAATGACTTCGGAAGAAGTAATAGAAGAAGTAAAAAAATCAGGTCTTAGGGGCAGGGGCGGAGGTGGCTTTCCTACAGGAGTTAAATGGGAAATAACAAAGAAACAGGAAAGTGATAAAAAATTCATCATTTGCAATGCGGACGAGGGAGACCCGGGTGCATTTATGGACAGAAGTATTTTAGAAGGCGATCCTCACAATGTACTAGAAGCTATGGCAATCGGAGCTTATGCAATCGGAGCCGATAAAGGCATTATTTACATACGTGCGGAATATCCTCTTGCTATTTCGAGGCTTCAAAATGCGATTTCTCAGGCACGTGAATTAGGGCTTCTTGGGAATCGAATTTTCGGTACGAATTTTAATTTTGATATACAGATCAAATATGGTGCCGGAGCTTTTGTCTGCGGAGAAGAAACCGCTTTGATAAATTCCTGTGAAGGAAAAAGAGGAGAGCCTAATTACAGACCACCATACCCTGCTGTAGAAGGTTTCTGGGGGCATCCCACTAATGTCAATAATGTTGAGACTTTTTCAAACATACCCCCAATAATTACTAAAGGTTCACAGTGGTTTTCATCAATAGGAACTGAAAAAAGTAAAGGAACAAAAGTATTTGCTTTAGCTGGAAAAATCAATAATGTAGGTCTTGTGGAAGTACCTATGGGAATTACACTCAGGGAAATTATTTTTGAAATTGGAGGAGGCATACAAGGAGGGAAAAAGTTTAAGGCTGTTCAAACAGGAGGTCCGTCTGGTGGTGTTTTGACAGAGGAACAACTGGATACACCTATTGATTATGATAGTCTTATAGCCAAAGGCTCTATGATGGGGTCAGGTGGTATGATTGTCATGGACGAAAATGATAATATGGTAAAGATTGCAAAGTTCTACCTGGAGTTTACCATGGATGAATCTTGCGGAAGATGCACCCCTTGTAGAATCGGCACAAAGAGAATGTATGAGATATTAAATAAAATTACTGCAGGAAAGGCAACGATGGCAGACCTTGATGCCTTAAAACAATTGTCATATATGGTAAAGGGAAGTTCACTCTGCGGGCTTGGACAAACAGCTCCAAATCCTGTTATCAGCACAATGAAATATTTTTGGAATGAATACCTTGAATTTATTAAGGACATAGATCATCCAAGGGGAGAAGGTAAGTATGAATTCAAAAATTAAGACAGGTGTAAAATCAAAAAGCGAGGTATTAGAATAATGGAGAATCATAAAAATGAAAAGAATATTAATATTAAAATAAACGATCAAGATTTAATTGTGCCGGAGGGTATCACCATATTGGAAGCAGCCCAAAAAGCAGGTGTCAAGATACCTACTTTGTGTCATTTGGACCTGCATGATTTGCAACTTTATAATAAAACTGCCTCCTGCAGAGTATGCATGGTTGAATTGTTTGAACCGGCAAGAGATAAATTGGTGCCATCATGCGTTACAAAGGTACAGGAAGGAATGGTGATTCGAACAGATACTCTGCGTGCTATTACTGCAAGGAGAATGGCTGTTGAACTTCTATTATCCAATCATCCAAACGAATGTTTTACTTGTCCAAAGAACTTAGAATGCGAACTGCAAGCTTTAGCCGAAGAACTTAATATTCGCGAAATCCGTTGGGAAGGGGAGCGGATGGACTATCCTAAAGATACATCCAGTGATGCTATTGTAAAAGACCCCAACAAATGTATTTACTGCAGAAGGTGCGAAACTGCCTGTAATGTGGTGCAGACCTGCGGGATATTATCAGGCATTAGCCGCGGATTTAATGCTTTTGTCGGACCGGCTTTCAATATTCCCATGGTGGAATCTTCATGTACTTATTGCGGACAATGTGTCCAAGTGTGTCCGACTGCAGCTTTGACAGAAATGTTCCACACGGATAAAGTCTGGGAAGCATTAAACGATCCGGATAAGTTTGTAGTAGCACAAACAGCACCTGCTATACGCGTTGCATTAGGCGAGCTGTTTGGAATGGAAGCAGGCAGTATTGTTACGGGACAAATGGTTACTTCATTAAAACGGATGGGGTTTAATGAAGTATTTGATACTGATTTTGGAGCAGATTTGACCATAATGGAAGAAGCTTCTGAACTGATTTATAGACTTAATAACAACAAAACACTACCGATTCTTACAAATTGTTGTCCTGCCTGGGTTAAATTTATAGAGCATCAGTTTCCTGAATTGATTCATGTGCCGTCTACATGTAAATCCCCTCATATTATGTTTGGTTCCATTGTGAAAACATACTATGCAAAGAAAAAAGGAATTGATCCTGATAATATTGTTGTTGTTTCCGTAATGCCATGCATTGCTAAGAAAGCAGAGGCAAAGAGACCGGAATTGACAAAAGATGAGCATAATAATGTAGATATCGTCATCACTACAAGAGAGTTGGGCGCAATGATTAAAGAAACCGGAATGGATTTCAAATCTTTACCTGAAAGTGAGTTTGATAAACCTCTTGGCGAAACAACAGGTGCCTCTGTAATTTTTGGTGCTGCAGGAGGAGTAATTGAAGCAGCACTGAGAACAGTTTATGAGTGGATAACCGGCGAGGAGTTAAAAAATGTTGAATTTAATCAATTGCGCGGGATGGATGGAATCAAAAAAGCGACAGTGAAAATTGGAGATAAAGAATTAAAAATTGCGGTGGCCAGTGGCTTGGGAAATGCACGTTTAATTCTTGAAGAAATCAGAGAAGGCAAATCAGACTATCATGCAATAGAAATTATGGCATGTCCAGGTGGTTGTATCGCCGGAGGAGGACAACCTTATCATCACGGCAATAATGAGATCATTGAAAAACGTCAAAAAGCCATTTATCACGAAGACCGAAAAAAGAAAATCAGAAAATCTCACGAAAATCCTGAGGTATTACAACTATACAAAGATTTTCTCGGCAAGCCATTTGGTAAAATGGCTCATGAGTTGCTACATACACACTTTGAAAAAAGAGAAAGGATATAAAGATTATAGATTATAGATTATGGAGTATGGATTATAGATTATAGATTATGGAGTATGGATTATAGATTATGGATTATAGCGTAT
>CAZKKX010000205.1:0-3551 GCA_964553505.1 uncultured Eubacteriales bacterium
AGGAATATCCGGATATGATTGTGGTTGCTTTTGTTATGAATGATGATGAAATTATAGAGGCTATTAAAGAACCTTTTGTAGCAATTGCCAGCGATGGTTTAATGCGTAATGGCAAAGGGCATCCCCGAGCATCAGGTACATTTCCCAGAGTTTTGGGAAGATATGTCAGAGAATTACAAGCTATTTCTTTGATTGATGCCATTCGTAAGATGACGTTACTTCCGGCGCAGCGATTGGGTCTGATGAATAAAGGACAGGTGAAAACAGGCTGCGATGCCGATTTGGTAATATTCGATAAAGAAAAGATTATTGACGATGCAACTTTTGAAAACCCTGTGCTACCGCCCAAAGGAATAGAATATGTGATTTTAGGCGGGAAAATAGCAGTAATGAATAATCAGATCATAAATGAAAGGCTGGGGAAAGTAATCAGAAATCATGAAAGAAATATCCTATAAAATGTAAGCTGTTAACGGAATTGCAGACAAAATCAAGCCTGATATCTTAATTCATAAGCCGGATATTTAATTTATTTGACAGCAGTTGCAGAAAATTTTAAAATGGAAGAAACAAAAATGAAAAGGGAGTTATAAAATGGACGAAGATCACTTGCAAGAGAGTGAAAGCATTTTCAATTTAAAGATACCTCTAAGCCGGGAGAATTTAAGAGAAGAATTGAATTTTTTTAAAGAACTGAGAGTTTTTTTCAAAGATTATAATAAGCCTGCAGAGGATATTGATTTTATTATAAGCAACCTGGAATCAAAAATTGAAATATTCAGTAATGACAATCATATTATTCCTGATGAGGAAAAAATAATAAAACAGATTGCGAAACATCCATATTTCAAAAACCCTGGAGATTACCCCATTAGACTGCTTACTATACTGAAATACCTTAAGAAAAAGGGATTCAATATGCATTACAAGGATATTGATATATATATTGATAAATTGATTCAAAAAGTAGATGGCGTAAAGAAGGTTGGCAGAGGGCTGTACATTAAAAGCAGGTGAAATCATGAAAATTGCAGTGCTTCAGTTTGATATTGATTTTTATGATCCGGAAAAAAACCGCAGGAAAGTATGTGAAATGATTGATAAGGCTTCTGCGGGTTACCCGGATGTTGTTTTAATGCCTGAAATGTGGAACACAAGTTTTAATTTTAATACTATAGAGAATAAATCAGATAAAAATGGAGAGCCTTCTCTCAGTCTATTGAAAAAAAAGGCAAGAGAATACTGTGTTAATATAGTTGCCGGTTCTATTTCAGACAATATTGACAGTAAAATATATAACCGTTCTTATGTAATAAATCGGGAGGGTACTGTTATCTTTTCTTATGACAAGATACATTTGGTTCATCATGCAAATGAAGATAAATTTATTGAAGCAGGTAATAAAATAGGCATTTTTAAGCTGGATGGTGTAAAATGCGGAATAATTATTTGTTATGATTTCAGGTTTCCGGAAATATGCAGAACATTGGCTCTTAAAGGCGCGGAAGTAATATTTGTACCGGTTCAATGGTTTGAAAGCAGATTGGATCATTATGAAGTGTTCTGCAAAGCACGTGCTCTGGAAAACCAAGCCTATATTGCAAGCGCCAACCGAATCGGAAAAGAATTCAAAGCCGTGTTTCCAGGGCAATCTATGGTAGTTGATCCCTGGGCAAACATATTAGGAAGAATGGATAATCAGGAGGGTATCCTGCATTGTGAAATAGATTTGGAATTGATTCATAGGATCAGAAAAAAAGTTACTTGTTTTCAGGATAGAAGACCGGATTTATATCACTTATAACATGGGGGAAAAGGGATTTGAGAAGACCGGTTTTGTTTATCACGGCTGCTTTAGTTGTTGGAATATCAATTGAGTATGCCCTTATGCCTGGAAAACTTTTTATTTGGGCTGCTTGCGTGATATCTTTTGTGTTATTGCTGATTAGAAGGACAAAACGAGATGCATTAATTTATTCATTTCTCATTTCTATTCTATTAAGTATACTATTTTTTAACCTTATTAACAGCGAGGAGCATCTTTCGGAATTTTATAATAAAGAAATTACACTGGAAGGATATGTAGTCGGCACTACTGAAGTGAATGACTACTTTCAGCGTGTCGTAATAAAAACCGAAAAGATTATTTTTGAACATAGAGACATACCGGTAAAGGAAAAGGTTATAATTAATTTGTCAGGTCAAGTAGAAAAACCTTATGAATGGATAGGGCATAAATTGTGCGTAAGCGGTATCCTTCAAATGCCGCCAGGCAGTAGAAACCCTAAGACTTTTGATTACCGATTATACCTTAAAACGAAAAATATTCATTCTATGATGGACACAACGATTGATCAAATTCAGCTTTATGGCGAATATAAAAAAGTTATTCATGCGCTGTCTGCTGTAAAGTATTCTTTTGTTGAAAAAATTGGGTTAGTAATGAAAGAGGAAGCCGGGGTTTTAACGGGCATTTTATTCGGTGATAAAAGCTATCTCGACAGTAATATATATGAAAACTTTCAAAGAAACGGGACGGCACATATTCTTGCGGTTTCAGGTATTCATATAGGTGTTTTGTATTCTGTTCTTGAATTTCTATTAAGGAAAAGCCACGGGACTGTGAAGGACTTTTTTGTGATTGCTTTTTTAATTCTTTATGCTGCTGTTTCAGGATTTTCACCTTCCGTCATAAGGGCAGTTATGATGATTGTTCTTTTTATTATCTCAAAGAGAGTACATAAAAGATATGATCTTATATCTGCAGCAGGATTTACTGCTTTAATTATATTGCTGTTGAATCCTTATATGCTGTTTAATGTAGGATTTCAGCTTTCCTTTGTGGCAGTTTTTTCAATTGGTATGATTTATCCATACCTTCAGAAAAGAGTTAAATATAAAAATGCTGTAATCAATATGTTTCTGCTGCTCTTAACTTTGCAAATAGGAACAGCTCCTCTGATTGCTTATCATTTCAATTACTTTTCCATTGCTGCTTTTTTTATCAATATTCCAGTTATACTTTTAGCCGGAATGATACTTCCTCTTGGTTTTTTGTTATTCGCGGTTTCTTTCATAAATGCTGAAATATTTAAATTGATGGCTGTTGCGGAAAGCGCACTATTAAATTTCATGATTTATATAAATCAGGAAGTGTCCGTTATCATAAAGGATGCCGTACATGTTATTAGTCCGCCTACGGCATTTCTAATTCTTTTATATGTGATTATATGTTTTATGACTTCGGAAATGCTGCCTTCTGCTGTAGAAAAATATAAGAAGATGATCAGCATAACAGGTGTCGTTTTACTCATTTTTCTTCTGATATTCAAACCTACAGTTAATTGTCAATATGAAATCGTATTTCTGGATGTTGGGCAAGGGGATTGTATACATATAAAGGCACCTGGTGGTAGAAATATTCTTATAGATGGAGGAGGAAGCCCTGAGGGAAATTCGTATGATGTCGGCAAAAAAGTAATTCTGCCTTATCTTCTTAAAAACGGAGTTAAACAAATCGACTTAGCGATTATTACACATCTTCATGCAGA
>CAZKKX010000206.1:0-3546 GCA_964553505.1 uncultured Eubacteriales bacterium
CGGTAATATTGACAACAAATTTGGATGTTGGTGCCTCTGTGATGGTTGCTTTTGTTGATCCTACTGCTGTACCCGGCTCTATGGCAACAGTAAGTAGCGGCGCTACTTCAGGCGGAACAACAAGTGTCGGATATCCGTTATTTGTACCGGCATCTTGCATCCAGTCAAACCAACTGGGGTTGCTGCCACCCTTATTGGCATTGAGTGTATCCACAAGGGCGTTGGAAGTTCCGGTCAATGCTGACATCTCTGCCCCGGTAAGGGATGTTGTAGTTGTTTCCCCGCTGGATGTAATACTTTCTACTCCGCTTAAAGCCGGATTTGCAGTTATATTCCAATAGACATTGCTGATATTTCCTGTCCCTTCATTGTTTCCTGAAAACCCACCAACATAAGCCCCATCATCTGCTGAAACTGACCCTGATGTGTAACAGTTCTGTATGATGCCGGAATAATTTCTTCCGACAAAACCGCCGGTATATGTATTTGTGCTGCCGTCTGTCGTTGTCACATTACCCATGGAATAACAGTTAAAAATCGAGCCTCCTCCGCTGTGATAGCCGGCAAAGCCTCCTGCCTTGACCCCCCATCCGGTAGATGAAATGCTTGTCGTTGAATAGGAATTTCGGATTATATTGGTACCGGTACTTTGACCTGCTATCCCCCCTGCATTGGCAGTCATTCCGGTAACTGTTACAGATCCGGTTGTATCAGAGTTCTCTACGGTGGTATAGGATATTCTTCCGCCAAGTCCCCCAACACTATTATTCATATTTCCGGCTGAAGAGAGTACGCTATTGGAATGAACATTTTCAATACTCGCCATCTCAATATTCCCTGCCAGACCGCCGATATATGCCCCTGTAACATTGCTATATATCTCTATTTCTATATTCAAATTTTTCACAACACCATTTGATGCTATAATTCCAAATAACCCTAAACATTCCAGATTCGTATCGGGAGTCCCCGGACTACCTATATAAAGCCCAATAATTTCTTTATTATTCCCGTCAAAAATCCCTTGAAATATAATGGGCGGATCACCTTTTCCAATGGGCACCCAATACTTAGCCGACATATCCAGACTATTTGTCAGTTTAAAGCATTTAGATAAGTACTTATTTCCCTGGTTTACATTATAAGCAAGCTGAGCCAAATGGTCGGCTGTTGAAATCAAATAAGGCTCTTCTTCCGTACCGCTGCCGCCTCCAAAGGTGGAATCTACACTGGTAATCCCATCCGTCCAATCTCCAATAGGCTCTGCATATACCGGCGCCGGTAGTGCCGGTAGTATAGGTATAAGCATCATTGTTATAAGCAATATGGACCATATCCTAAAATACTTTCTCCTTTTTTTATACATTTTGAATCTCCTTTCATACTTTCATTGTTACAATAGTCTCCTGTTTTGCTTTTGAGAGAATACTATCAAATTTCTTTTTTTCAATAGGACATAGGAGGTATCCGTTAGCCCCTACTTCATATGCATCTAATGCATGGTCGTTCTCTTCGGAAATAAAAACGATGCGGATATCCGATTTTACTTCCTTCACCACCCGACCCGTTTCAAGTCCCTGTATTTCATCATTTCCCAGTCGGATGAAGACCAGTTCAGGGTACTCACTTTTCACCTTTTTTAAAAATTCATCTGCCCTGCTTATAACAGATATTTCTTTTATACCGGTGTCCTTCGACAACCAGGTAACAATCTTATCAAGACCGGAACCTCCGTTATCAAGTATATAAACCTTCACCCATTCACCTCCGATTCATGTATTTATATCATTTTGCCAATCAATTCTCCCAAAATTCTCCCAAAAACAACAAAATAACCGTTAATCCACCATTAACGGCTATCTGTTATACTTTTTCTTATTCCATTGAATCTAAAATTTTCTGTATTTTCTCTCCGGGTTTAATTCCAATATCCTTCTGTAAAATCTTTTTATACTTCGAAAAGTGTTTTATACCCTTTGCTTTATTATTGGTTATTTTGTAAAGCATCAGTATAAGCTCGGTAATTCTTTCCTCATATGGATTCTTATTGAATCCCTTTAATAAGAGTTCCTCTGATTGATCGTATTCTTTTGCATCCATGCAACTATCAGCCAGTTTTATAATAATTTCATCGTATTGCCTGGAAATTGTCTGACGATAAATTTCTGACCATACCCAATCGGTTCCCTCAAAATAATCCCCTTTATATAACGATTCCGCTTCTTTTAGATCATGAATATTATTATATTTTTTAATTCTGGCACAGCATTCATTAAACTTTGATATGTCCATATCCACATTCCCCAGTTTCATACAGTAGCTGCCTGAAATATTGATGAGCGACCTATCAATACCATGTTTTTCAAGAGTTTTACGAATATAATATATTCCGTTATGCAGTTGATGAACTGCTTTTTCAATATTTCCTTCGGGCCATAGCGCATCAATTATCTCATCCTTTGAAACCTCTCTTCCCTGATGATGCAGTAAAAAGGCAAAAAGTTGTCTGGTTTTTTCAGTTCGCCATTTTATAGGTTCATGATCTTGCCAGCATAGTTGAAACTTTCCGAGGCAATTGATTTGGATTTTGGCAACGCTGCCGCTGACTAATGCTAAGTTTTTCTTTTGCAGCAACCTGTTCACTGTTTTTCTCAAACGGTCCGGAGTAACAGGTTTTAATATATAATCAATAACATGTAATTCAAAAGCTTCTATAGCGTACTGATCAAAAGCCGTTACAAAAATAATATCTGTATCCGGACTTAGATCCAGTATCCTTGAAGCCGCATCCATCCCTTGTAATTGAGGCATATTGATATCCAAAAATACAGCCTGCGGCTTTCTCTTTCCCATCTCATCTATAGCTTTTAAGGGATTCGTAAACATGCCTACTATTGAAATCTCCGAATATTCCTTCAATAGATGCTCAAGCCCTCTAAGTGCAGGTCTTTCATCATCCACAAGTACAACTTCAATCATTTTCCCTATAAACTCCTTTTTTATGTATAGGTATGCACCATGTCACTTCAGTTCCATAGCCCGGAATACTTTCTATTTGAAGCCCTCTACCGTAAAGCCGTTCAAGACGTGTATTGATATTGGCAATTCCTATACCTTTGCCGGAAGCATTAAGTATCCTTTCAAGTTTTTTCTTTTCAATGCCGACTCCGTTATCCTTAATTTTAAAAACAAGTTTTTTTTCTTTTTTAAAAACAGAAACATCGATCCGTCCGCCCTCTTCTTTAGGCAATATGCCATGGATAATTGCATTCTCGATCAAAGGCTGTAATATAAGCCTCGGGACTTTTATTTCTAAGTTGTCGGTCACTTCAAAATAAACTTCGATACGTTCTTCAAAACGTGCTTTCTCTATCTCAACATAGGCTTTAGCAAGTTCTATTTCATTTTTTAAAGTAACTAAATGGCTCAGATCCTTAAAATCAAAGCTTCTTCTAAGATAACTGCTAAAATTCATAAGAAGATCTCTCGCTTTATTTATATCGTAATGTGAAATAGAGATAAATGTGTTTATAGCATTATACAGGA
>CAZKKX010000207.1:0-3518 GCA_964553505.1 uncultured Eubacteriales bacterium
ATAAAACAATAAGAAAAGCAAGCAGAAGAGATATGGCTATGATCCTCTCCAAGAAAATCGACGGCGCAACAACAGTAGCCACTACAATGCTGATTGCAAATTTATCAGGTATAAAAATATTTGCCACCGGCGGTATCGGCGGGGTTCACAGAAATGCTCAGACAACCTTTGATATCTCTGCCGACCTGATGGAATTGGCCAATACCAACGTAGGCGTGGTATGTGCAGGTGTAAAATCCATATTGGATATTGGACTGACTCTGGAATATTTGGAAACTCAAGGCGTTCCGGTTATCGGATATAAAACTGATAACTTTCCAGCCTTTTATACCCGAAAAAGCGGATTCACAGTTGATTATAAGGCAGATTCATATAAAGAAATTGCACAAGCTTTGAAAATAAAATGGGATTTAAATATAAAGGGCGGTATGGTAATATCCAATCCCATTCCTGAGAAGTATGAAATGGATAAGGATTTCATCGATAAAGTTATAAATGATGCTGTCTTAGAGGCAGAGAATAAAGGTGTCAAAGGAAAGGATATAACTCCCTTTATATTATCAAGGGTACATGATGTTACTGAAGGAAAGAGCCTTAATGCAAACAAGGAGCTGGTTTATAATAATGCAAAGGTAGCCGCAAATATCGCTAAAGAACTAATTAAGACATACTAATTTAAATAAAAGCTTATAGCACTTTCTAAAAAAAATGCTATAAGCTTTTTTTCTATTCAAAAGTCTCTATTTCAACCCAAATCTTCAGTGTTTCAGTCAATATCATTTTATTAACATGTAATTGATATTTTTTTTCTTCTATGTTGAATATCCGATTATCTATGACTTCCATAATAATATCCGCATCGATTTTATCAACTTCTTTCCCTATTAATGATCTATATTTTTCCTTAACTGCTTTTTCAATGCTTATTTTGTCGATTTCATCTCCATCGAAAATCAAAACAACTTCTATATCCTTAAGAACAAAGCTCCGAGTATTTTTTGAATCTTCCAGCTTTTCTAACTGTGCATCTTTATCCTGAATCAAACTCTCCAGATATGCGATCCTATGATAGAATGTATCCATTCTATAACTGACAATAATACTTAACACTGAAATTCCAATAAGAGCCCCTATAATCAGCCCTGTAAAAAAGCATAGACCGTATTTAAAGCGGTATTTTTTCAACTTCCCCATATTGCACCGCATTTTTGGATCAATCTTATTACACTATATCCTATATTAGCTCCTATCAAACCGCTTAACACATACAATGCCTGCTTTATAATGGACCTGAACTCTCCTTCAAATAAACCCTTCTCTATGATTTCAAAGGAGGTAAACGTTCCGCCAAGAGCAGCTACCAAAGCCCATATTTTAACAGATCCTGCTATATCCACCATGGTTTTGAGAGGCGGATGATCTGCAATAATAGCACCTATTCCTGCAAAAACACTTGCCCCTATAACCACGCCGAAGGCAATGAAAAAAATATGAATCACATTGGAATAAAAAGCCATCACTTTAATCACCATACTTAACGATTTCTTTTATCAAGATATGATGTCTTTGCTGTATTTATGTAATTATTCTACAGGATTATATTTAATGTCTTTGAAATTAAATCTGGCATAACAAAAATCTTCCTCAGGAAAATGCCATACTGCTTCACCATAAGTCGGAAGATTATAGCCGTTTATGTTTTTAAAATTCGAAACAGGTGTTGACCATCTTACCTTTTCATAAGTTTCTCCTGTTGGAGAATAAAACCTGTCATCAGATACGAAATTGATTAATTGCCCCTCTTCATTAAAATACAATGTGGCTGATACTTTTATTCCTCCATTGCTGAAAGATACCTTTGCAGCAAGTGCATCAACAGGCTCCCACTTAATTCTGTTATCGATCAGAGATGCCGGTGCCAAAATGCACATATCATTTAATACAGTAACCGTTTCCCCTTGATCCATCTCTTCACCTTTACCGTCAACTACAGGAAATATGCCGGCTACTTTTATCCGCATCGCCGCATTTGCATCTTTGTACGCATGCAGCCCGACAACAGGAATTCCGGACATATTCATTTTCAAGAAAAATAAACGTGTCACTTCATCCGTAAAACTGTACTGCCATACATCTACATTAGCCCAACCCTTGTCTTTGTCTGTCTTCATACTGCCATCTATAATAACCCTGTAGCTCTTTACTTTTTCTTTTCCTAACACACCAACATATCTAAGATATTTTTGAACCGGATCAGGCAAATGAGCTATATCCTCTTCATTTATCAACTCTTTTTCCAGCTTACTTGTCCGCTCCAGACCCTTCAATACTTCTTCTTTATATTCCCTGTGCAAGTGCTGCGAATAATAGTACAGTGAAAAAGCGACTAAAATAACTATAATTACTGCTATCCATTTCATATTTATTTCTCTCCTTTGACTTTATCTTAAACATAACCCCTTGTTATATATTAGAAATACCTTAGATTATTCTAATCAATCTTCAAAATAAAATTCTATATATCCACCCTTTTGACAACCATAAGCAACGATTTCTTTTCTCATTCATACATTTTCTCGAAGCTTGGTACATATGCTGAAATTAAAGAAGCTCATAAAACAGATCTGAAATTTCCGCGGATAGTCCGTTAAAAACAAGTGATTCTGCAATATCTCCCTTTTCATAGGTCTTAAACCTGCCTATTTCGCAATCCTCAAAATCATATACCATCACCTGCTCCTGCCGCATATCAATGATCCAGTATTCTTTTACTCCGGAAAGTCGGTAGGTATTGAGCTTATCGATCATATCCTTAGTGCGTGTACTATCGGACAATATTTCTACTACCAAAGTCGGTGTCCCCATATACCTGCCTTTTTCCGTCACATTGTTTTCCATGTCACAGGCTACCAATACATCCGGCTGAATCACATCCGGATCTTTTATGTCTTTTTTCCTGAAATGAACATCAAAAGGCGCTAAAAAGACTCGGCATTTTTTCTTCTTGAAAAATTCGGTGAAAATAAGATATAATCTCCCAAGGATTTCCTGATGTCCTATGCTCGGTGAAGATAATAAGTAGATTTCTCCGTTAATTAGCTCCATTCTTAGCGTACTTTTTTCATAAATTTCCATGAATTCTTCATAGGAAACCTTTTTCCCGCCATACTGATAATCCAGCGCTTTCTCTCTTACCGCAAAATACTGTTCTATGTCTGTTACATAAGGCGTTATCCTGGCAATTTTATTGCCGTTCTTTGTAATGACCACATCATTTTGCTCTTCAACAAAATCTAAATATTTTCCCAAATTCTGTTTTAGTTCCGTTGCCGTTATGACAACCCCTTCCTGATAATCAATAGATTGCATATCATCACCTCCTCTAAGATATTTTAGCATTTCGGACATTGTTATGCAATGATTCGTGCTATATTATAAAATAATTTGTATCATATTTGCTATATAAATGTGCAATTTTTAAAAATTTTATGCCCTGAATGAGTCTATTTTGTTTATAT
>CAZKKX010000208.1:0-250 GCA_964553505.1 uncultured Eubacteriales bacterium
TTCACAAACAGGAATGATTAAAATTATTTGTTCTCATTTTCACATTTCTGATTTGCTACGGTACATGAAGTCTTGCATGCCGATTGACAAGATGTTTGGCATTCACCGCAACCTTTGGCTTCAGTAGAATGCAATGATGACTTGGATATTGTTTTAATATGTTTCATGATGTCCTCCTATGATATGTAGTGCCATTCAAATTATATCATAATGGAAAATCAAGTCAAATCAACATCAATACCTTTTTTGA
>CAZKKX010000208.1:260-3497 GCA_964553505.1 uncultured Eubacteriales bacterium
TGACTAATCTTTTTATTTTTGATTTAGCATTTTAATCTCAAAATCATCTCGCATTAACACCAAGCATTCCTCCGATTCCCCCACATATCAGAGAGATTAAATGCTTATAATGAACCATACTCATTATTGAAATTCTTTCCACCGCAAAATAATAAATAATATATAATACAACCATTAGAATAATAGAATGTATAATCCCGTTTAAAAGCCCTCTTCTTTTTTTATAATATCCGGCAATGACTCCCGAAAACAAGCATGAAAAAGCTACAATGCCTAAACTATAATATGCAATCCATTTTTCTGAAATAGGTGTAAATCTCATAATTATGCTAAAAAGAAGCATACATAAGAGACATACAACAAGACCTGCAATTAAAGATTTTATGTATACGCCGATATGTTCTTTAAAATTATCACCATCAAGCAAACTAACACCCCACTATTTAAAATATTTGATATATTATATTTGCTTAATTATCAAATTATTACTTAATAACAGGGACAAATAAAAAAGAAGCTTTACGCTTCTTCCTATTACTTATTAATTATTCATCTTTTTCATCTGAAGAATTCTCTTCCGCAGAATCATCTACCTCTTCTTCAACGATTTCAGGCTTGTCCTTATCTTTCTTCTTATTCTTTTCCGGCGCTCCTTTTGAAGATTGCTCTAATGAAGAAATCGCCCATCTCATCATATCCAACTTAGTTTTGTCAGAACCTATTTCAATCGTAATTTTGTCATCTTTCATTTTAACAATCTTACCATTTATTCCTCCGATAGTAATGATTCTATCTCCTACTCTTAGGTTACTTCTCATTTCATTAACCTGTTTCTCACGCTTTTTCTGAGGTCTTATCAAGAGAAAATAAAAAACAAATATTAATAGAATTGGAAATAACAATGACAATTGCTGTCCGTTCATGAAAACCCTCCTTTCAATACTCAAATTAGATTATACTATAAAATGTGAAAAAATCAAACAAAAAGAAATGAACCTTTTACATTTTATCGTGATTTCTACCAAAATGATATATAGAAATACACCAAAGCGTATTCAATTATTACAATCAATGGAATTCCCCACATGAAATTCCTGTGATTTGTTTTATGGTGAAAAATACGCATTCCTGAATAAACACCAAAGCCTCCTCCTAATAAAGAAACATAAAAGAATCTGCTTTCTCTGATCCTCCATTTACTTCTTATAGCTCGATATTTATCGACCACGACCATTGTAAACCCAATTACATTTATTAAGACAGCATAGAATAATATTCCTTGTTTAAAATTCACTAACCACATAACTGCGCATCTCCATATTTGGTATAAAACTCCTTCTTGAACGCCTGAAACCGGTCCTCTTCAATAGATTTTCTTATTTTTCCCATTAAAGATAAAAGGAAATATAGATTATGGTGGGATAGTAACATTGAAGATAATATTTCATTAGCTTTAAAAAGATGTCTTAAATAAGCTCTGGAATAATTTCTGCAAGTATAACAGTCACACTCATCATCTAATGGATCAAAATTTTTTTCATGCACAGCATTCTTA
The DNA here is from genome assembly GCA_964553505.1 of uncultured Eubacteriales bacterium. Lineage (GTDB taxonomy): Bacteria > Bacillota > Clostridia > Peptostreptococcales > JAAYPU01 > JAENZQ01. The sequence continues at coordinate 1,816 of CAZKKX010000208.1, forward strand.
ATAACAACTCTTCCTTTAGATGTCATCGCTGTACCGTTTCTTGCTATTCTGGTAGGCAGAACACAATCAAACATGTCAATACCTCTTTCCACGCCTTCAAGAAGATAATCCGGACTGCCCACACCCATGAGATATCGCGGCTTATTTACAGGAAGATAGTCAGAAGAATAATCCAGAACTTCGTACATTATTTCACTTGGCTCTCCAACACTTAAACCTCCCAATGCATACCCCGGAAAATCAAGTTCTGTAATCTGACAAGCACTTTCGTATCGCAAATCCTGATGCATGCCTCCTTGAACTATTCCAAATATTGATTGTTTTTCATTCTCTTTATGAAACTTCTTACATCGAGCTGCCCACCTTGTTGTTCTCTCCAATGAATTCTTTACATAACCTCTGTCTGCCGTATAAGGAGGACATTCATCAAATGCCATCATAATATCAGAACCTAATGCGTTCTGTATTTCTATTGCAATTTCAGGAGAAATGAATTTTCTTGATCCATCTATATGAGATCTAAAAGTAACACCTTCTTCTGTTATTTTCCTTAAATCTCCCAAGCTGAAAACCTGAAATCCTCCACTGTCTGTTAAAATCGCTCTGTCCCAGTTCATAAATCTATGCAGCCCGCCCGCTTCTTTGATAAGCTGATGCCCTGGTCTTAAAAATAAATGGTATGTATTAGAAAGAATAATACGGGCACCCATCTCTTTCAATTCTTCAGGCTTTACGGCTTTGACCGTGGCCTGAGTTCCAACAGGCATAAAAACAGGTGTTTCGATTTCTCCATGTTGTGTTTTTATTTTTCCTAATCTGGCTTTCGTCATTTTGCATTTTTTTTTCAGCTCAAAAGTTACCGCATCCATTTAGTTCCTCCAAAATTATGATATATTAATATAAAACCTAATATATAATATCTGTGATTTAGCGTGTAAGGTACAGGCATAAAAAAAGATAGTTACTTGTTATTTTTTATCTGTTATCTTCTAATTCAGTATATAAACATTGCATCTCCGTAACTGAAAAACCTGTAATTGTGTGCAACCGCTTCTTTGTATGCACTCAATATGGCTTCCCTGTTATAAAATGCAGAGACCAGCATTAACAGCGTTGATTTCGGTAAATGAAAATTTGTAATAACAGCATCTACAGTTTTGAATTGATATCCCGGATATATAAACAAGTTTGTTGACGCCATGTCCATATTTTTAACTGTCCCATCATCATTTGCCGCACTCTCTAAAGTTCTTGTAGATGTTGTGCCTACTGCTATTATTCTTCCCCCTTGCAATTTGGTATCATTAATAATCTTTGCATTCTCAACATTTATGCTATAATTCTCGTAGTGCATATGATGCTTGGAAATATATTCGCTTTTTACCGGTCGAAATGTTCCCATTCCAACATGCAATGTCACATATGCCAATTTAATACCCTTGGTTTTTATCTGTTCCAGTAATGGTTCTGTAAAGTGCAATCCGGCCGTTGGTGCAGCAACAGAACCCTCAACTTTGGAATATACGGTCTGATATCTCTCTTTGTCATTCTGATTGCTTTCTCTTCTGATATAAGGAGGCAGCGGAATACGTCCCAACCTGTCCAAAATCTCTTCAAAAATACCGTTATATGTAAATTTGATGATTCGAGTTCCTTCTTCGCCATGTTCCAGTACTTCTGCT
>CAZKKX010000209.1:0-3344 GCA_964553505.1 uncultured Eubacteriales bacterium
AATTGAAAATTGAGAATATGGAAAAGGAGGAATTTTAATGGCAAAAACTATGAAAACAATGGATGGCAATACTGCTGCTGCATATTCGGCTTATGCTTTTACAGATGTTGCCGCTATTTATCCTATTACTCCATCTTCACCAATGGCGGAGAATGTTGATGAGTGGGCAGCTTATGGGAAAAAGAATATATTTGGTCAAGAAGTGCAGGTGTCAGAGCTTCAATCAGAAGGTGGTGCATCTGGCGCGGTACATGGTTCCCTTGCAGCCGGGGCATTGACAACGACATTTACCGCATCTCAGGGACTGCTTTTGATGGTTCCGAATATGTATAAGATTTCCGGCGAGCTATTGCCGGGGGTATTCCATGTCAGTGCCCGTGCTTTGGCGACCCATGCGTTATCCATTTTCGGAGACCATTCGGATGTTATGGCAACAAGGCAGACAGGTTTTGCACTTTTAGCTTCAGGTTCAGTTCAGGAAGTTATTGATTTAGGAGGAATTGCACATTTATCAGCTATAAAGGCAAGAGTGCCATTCGTACATTTTTTCGACGGATTCAGAACTTCTCATGAAGTCCAGAAAGTAGAACTTATAGATTACGAAGATTTTAACAGGCTTCTCGATAAGGAAGCTGTTCAAAGGTTCAGAGATAACGCACTGAATCCGGAACATCCGGTGACAAGAGGAACTGCTCAGAATCCGGACATATTCTTCCAGGCAAGAGAGTCGTCAAATCTATATTATGACATCGTACCGGAAATAGTCGCAGATTATATGAACGATATCAGTAAAATAACCGGAAGAAGCTATAAGCCTTTTAATTATGTAGGGCACCCGAATGCAGAGAATATTATAATTGCTATGGGATCCGTAGTGGAAACAATAGAGGAAACAGTTAATTATTTGGTTAATAAAGGTGAAAAAGTCGGACTTATTAAAGTTAGACTCTATAGACCTTTTGCTCCAAAGTATTTGCTGGATGTGCTTCCCGACACGGTGAAAAGAATTGCTGTTTTAGATAGGACTAAAGAATCCGGAGCTTTAGGAGAACCTTTATATCAGGATATACGAACAATGTTTTATGAAAAATCCGACGCACCTCTTGTAATAGGCGGAAGATATGGTCTTGGGTCAAAGGATACGACTCCCACACAAATCCTCTCCGTTTATGAAAATCTTAAAAAAGAATTGCCAAAGAACCAATTTACAATCGGAATTAAAGATGACGTAACGTTTACTTCATTAGAAGCATCTCATGAAATAGTCACAGAGCCTTCGGGTACCATTAGATGTAAATTCTGGGGACTCGGCTCAGACGGAACGGTAGGAGCAAACAAGAGTGCTATTAAGATAATAGGAGATAAAACAGACTTATATGCACAAGGATATTTTGCATACGATTCAAAGAAATCAGGTGGTGTTACCATTTCTCACCTGAGATTCGGGAAAACACCAATACAGTCTACATACCTAATTGATGAAGCGGATTTCATTGCTTGCCATAATCAATCTTACGTGAATCAATATGATTTACTTAAAGGTCTGAAAAAAGGCGGCACCTTTGTATTAAACTGTAAATGGTCCAATGAGGATTTGGAAAAGAACCTTCCAAATTCAATAAAAAAGTATTTAGCTGAAAATGAAATAAAATTCTATACCATTGATGCTACTTCTATTGCTGCGGAAATTGGACTCGGAAACAGGATTAACATGATTATGCAAGCTGCTTTCTTTAAGCTGGCAAATGTTATACCTGTTGAAGATGCTGTTCAATATCTTAAAGAAGCTATTAAAGACAGCTATGGAAAAAAAGGCGATAAAGTTGTAAATATGAATTTTGAAGCAGTTGACAATGGTATCACCAGCTTAAAACAAATAGATATACCATCTTCTTGGTCCGGATTGGATGATGATTCTAACGATAAAAAATCAAAAGATGTGCCGGAATTCATTAAGGATGTGCTTATTCCAATGAACAGGCAAGAGGGAGATAAATTGCCTGTAAGTATCTTTAAGGATAATGCAGACGGCACATTCCCTAACGGAACGACTGCTTATGAGAAAAGAGGAATTGCTGTAAATGTGCCGGAATGGCAGCCTGATAATTGTATTCAATGTAACCAGTGTACCTTTATATGCCCGCACGCTACCATTAGACCGGTTTTATTAAACGAAAATGAAGCTTCTAAGGCACCGCAAGATTTCAAGGCAATAAAGGCAATTGGAAAAGGTTTGGAAAATTATAAATACAGAATGCAGGTGTCTCCGTTAGATTGCACGGGTTGCGGTAACTGTGCGGATATTTGTCCGTCTAAAGAAAAAGCACTTATTATGAGGCCCATAGACTCTCAGATGAAGGAAACTAAAAACTGGGAATATGCAATGAGTATTCCTGTTAAGAAGAACCTGGTCAAAAATACAACTGTTAAAGGAAGCCAGTTTGCACAACCTTATATTGAGTTTTCAGGAGCATGTGCAGGTTGTGGAGAGACGCCCTATATCAAAGTTATTACACAGATGTTTGGGGACAGAATGATGATTGCTAATGCAACCGGATGTTCATCGATCTGGGGTGCATCCGCACCTTCTACACCTTATACTAAGGATGCAGATGGAAAAGGTCCGGCTTGGGCTAATTCACTGTTTGAAGACAATGCGGAATATGGATATGGAATGGCGCTGGCTTGTAAACACATGACAAATAAGATAAAGGATACCATGACCGAACTACTGAATATGAATATAAGTTCGGATCTTAAGAATGCATTTGAAGAATGGCTTAAATCAAAGGATAATGGTGAAGTCTCAAGAGAAGTGAGCCAAAAAGTTTTACAGGAAATTGAAAAATCAAAGGAAACAAATCCCAAAGCAAAAGAACTTATTGGCGAAATTCTGAAACGAAAAGACTATCTGGTGAAAAAATCAGTATGGATTCTTGGTGGTGACGGTTGGGCATATGATATTGGATATGGAGGATTAGATCATGTACTGGCTTCCGGAGAGAATGTAAATGTTCTTGTATTCGATACTGAAGTATATTCCAATACAGGCGGACAGTCATCTAAAGCAACTCCAACGGCGGCTATTGCAAAATTTGCAGCTTCCGGAAAGAAAATGAAGAAAAAAGATTTAGGGCTAATTGCCATGTCTTATGGATACGTTTATGTGGCTCAAGTCGGTATGGGATCCGACAAGAATCAATTTATGAAGGCTATTATAGAAGCTGAAAAATATGACGGACCATCTTTGATTATAGCTTATGCGCCTTGTATTAACCATGGTATTAAAAAAGGAATGGGGAAAACGCAAGAAAATATAAAAGATGCTGTTGAATCAGGATACT
>CAZKKX010000210.1:0-3256 GCA_964553505.1 uncultured Eubacteriales bacterium
TACCTTACAAAGTGAACGAATTATTCGTTAACAAGGGTGGTACCGCGGAAGTTGCCTTTCGTCCCTAAGAGGGATGAAAGGTTTTTTTTAATGCAAAAAAAATTATATCAAGGAGGAATAGTAATGAAATCATTAGAAAAAAGCCTGATTTTGCCTGGAGGCTATAAACCAAGGCTCGATTTGATGGATACGGAGGTTGCCATCAAAAAAATGAAAGATTATTTTGAATCAGAATTGTCTAAAACATTAGATCTAACCCGAGTGTCGGCACCATTATTCGTTGATCCTTTGACAGGGCTGAACGATAATTTAAATGGTATAGAAAGACCCGTTGACTTTACACTTAAAGATTTGAATGAGCAGAAAGTTGAAATTGTTCAATCATTGGCAAAATGGAAACGAATGGCATTAGAAAAATACCAATTTGAAAGAAATAAAGGGCTCTATACTGACATGAATGCAATTCGTAGGGATGAAGAATTGGATAACTTACATTCCATATATGTGGATCAATGGGATTGGGAAAAAGTTATTGAAAAAGAGGATCGGACTGAAGAGTATCTTATACAAACCGTTAAGAAGATTTACAATGTTCTTCAGAAGTTGGATCAGCATATTTGTGAATTATTTCCTGTATTGCAAAAGAAACTTCCGGAGAAGATACATTTTATTACAACCCAGGAATTAGAGGACGCTTATCCAAATCTCTCTCCTAAGCAAAGAGAAGATGCTATTGCAAAAGAAAAAGGAGCGGTTTTTGTAATGAAAGTAGGAGATAAGTTGAAATCGGGAGTTCGGCATGACGGAAGAGCACCGGATTACGATGATTGGGGCCTTAACGGAGATATTATTTTATGGTATCCGCTACTTGAAATGGCTTATGAAATATCTTCTATGGGTATTCGAGTTGATGAAGATTCTTTGCTAAAGCAATTGGAACTATCTGGTGATATGGATAGGTTGGGATTGGAGTTTCATCAAATGATAGCTAGTAAAAAACTACCTTATTCGATTGGAGGAGGTATTGGACAGTCCAGATTGTGTATGTACTTTTTAGAAAAGGCACATATAGGAGAAGTACAGGTATCTGTATGGTCAAATGAAATGATTGAGGTGTGCAAGAAGCATAATATTTTTCTCTTATAGGTTTTTCTTGAATTTTACCATTATTTTATCATTTTACAGAACAGATGAGAATAAAGTATAATTAAATTATCTATATTAGCTAAAATAATTCGAGGGAGGCGTTCTCATGTTCAGGAAAAAGGGTTTTTATTTCTTGATTGTATTCATATTTAGCTTATCATTATTGATAGGATGCGGAGGAGGAAATCAATCGGAGAATATTGTTCAGGATACTTCACTGCAGGATATTAAAGAGAAAGGATATTTTGTATTAGGGATAAATAATGACATACCGCCGCTTTCTTATATTGACAGAAATGGTGAAATTGCCGGATTTGATTTGGAATTAATGACAGAAGTTGCAAAAAGAATGGAAGTTGAAATCCAAGTGGAATCAGATTATGAGAGTGGCTTGGAAAGTCTAAAAACCGGAAATATTGATATTTTGAATGGGTTGTTTATTGGTGATGTCGAAGATATTGATTATTCCAATCCTTATATAAATAATGGTATCGTGATTCTGGCTCGATCAGATTTACAACACATGGATAATAATCTGGAAAACAAAAAAGTGGGTGTTGCTTTGAATAGTAAAGGACATAGTATCTTAACATCAGGCGATACTTTTTCCGCTGAAGAGATTTCTACTTTTGAAACCAATCAGGAAGTATTAACCCAATTAGGAATCGGTACCATAGATGCGGCTGTAGTTGAAGGGGTTTTCGGAAGATATATGATTAAAGAACGTCCTTCTGAGTTTCGGATAATAAATGAAATTGAAAGCGATTTTTACGGAATGGGATTTAGAAAAGGAGAAGATAATTTTAGAGAAGAAGTGAATAGAATATTAGGCGAGATGAAAGAGGATGGTTTCATGGATTCTATTTCAAGAAAATGGTTCGGAAATAGTCTTGTCTTGGAATAAGAAAAATAAGAAAAAAAATGTAGAAAATAGTTGAATTAAAAAATTAAGTGTGGTATGATGAATTCAATCAAAATAATTGTAAATACTTTCCAGCGAAACGGCAAACCTGTCGAAAGGCAGGGACGCAAAGCTACAGGGTCTAAGCATGAAAATGTAGGATAGCCAGCTCCCGAAAGGGAAGTTTTGTTTTTGATAAAATAGCCAATCTTATCATCATTTATATATATTTTAAAGCCTGTATTAAGAATAATACAGGCATTTTTTTATCTTAAATATTTAAAATATTATAAAATATTATAAATTTAAAAAAAGGGTTGGATATCCTTTGGTTTTGTATTATAATATATCATTGTAGAAAAAGAATCGGGGTGTGGCTCAGCTTGGTAGAGCACTTGACTGGGGGTCAAGAGGCCGTAGGTTCAAATCCTATCACTCCGACCAACCTAAACCGCTTGATTTCAATGTCAGGCGGTTTTAATTACCATTCATAAGCTTACAACAGGTTGGACAGGAGCCTGGAAATGGATTCTTTAAAGCGGATGGATAAAGGTCTTTCAATATACAGCTCTTTAGTCATATTGGAAGAAAGATACATATCTTTCATAAAGATTTTTTCAAGTTGAGCTGTGGCCTTTTTATCATAAATAAATGCGTTTACCTCAAAATTCAGACTGAAGCTTCTTATGTCAAAATTTGCAGTTCCAATAGAGGATACTATGCCGTCGACACATATCATTTTAGAATGCAAGAAGCCATTTTCATAAATATATACTTTTGCACCGGCATTGAGCAGTTCTCCGATATAGGAATAAGTTGCCCAATATACAAAGGCATGATCAGGTCGGCAGGGTATCATTATACGCACATCCAGTCCCGATAAGCAGGCAACTTTTAATGCTTCAAGAATACTGTCATCCGGCACAAAATAGGGTGTTTGAATGTAAATATTCTTTTTTGCGGATGAAATAAGTTTAAGATATCCTAATTTAATTTGTTGATGAATGGAATCAGGACCGCTGGACACGATCTGTATGCCTGTTTGACCTGAAAGCATAGGTTCGTTATAATAACCCAAGGAAATATCCAAATCTTCTTTTGAAGCACTTCTCCAGTCCAATATAAATCGAGTTTGCATATCATATACAGCACTTCCCAAAACTTTTATATGAGTATCTCTCCAATAACCAACTTTTTTCTTCTCTCCCA
>CAZKKX010000211.1:0-3241 GCA_964553505.1 uncultured Eubacteriales bacterium
GGAATGATCATCCACGGTTTAGTTGCCAATCCCCAATTAAGCACATAATCGATCAAACCAGCAGAAAAACCAAACCCATGCTTGACGCCTAAAATATAAGTAACTGCTAATGCAGACCCCTGCAAAAGCGCATGTATCAGATATAAGAACGGAGCAACAAAACAAAAACTGAACAACAAAGGTTCTCCTATACCTGTCAGGAAAAAGGTCAATCCTGCACTGAAAAGTATCCCGCCAACAAGTGGTCTTTGTTCCTTTTTAGCAGTATGAAATAATGCCAATGCAACAGCAGGCATCCCAAACATAAATACGGGATAAAACCCTGCCATAAAGCGTCCCGCATTGGGATCTCCTGCGAAGAACCGGAAAAGGTCTCCTGTCACAACAGCACCCTCCGGATTTGTAAAGTTTCCGAATATAAACCACACCAACGTATTCAGAACATGATGCAGTCCGAAAGGAAGCAGCAATGAATTGCAGGTCCCATAAACTCCTACACCGACAGCACCTGCATTGATCAGCCATTCTCCAAAGCTATAAATTACATTTTGTATAGGTGGCCATACAAACCCGAAAATAAGTGCCAAAATAATGGAGCACAGGCCTGTGATAATGGGTACAAACCGTTTGCCGCCAAAAAATCCTAAAAAGTCAGGTACTTTTTTGTCATGATATTTGTTATACAAAACCCCGGCTAAATAACCTGCAATGATACCGGCTAATACCCCCATATTGATGTCCGGGTTTATGGTCTGGGCTCCTTTAATCAGAACAAAATAACCTACTGCACCTGATAGGGCTGCGGCCCCGGCTCCGTCAAAAGAGATACCGATTGCAACACCTATTGCAAACAGTAGAGCCAAGTTATCAAAAATGGCACCTCCCGAGTTGGTTACAAAAGGAATATTAAACACATCTTCAGCACCCAACCGCAGGAGCAGTGCAGCTGCCGGCAATACAGCAATGGGCAGCATCAAAGCTTTTCCTATTCTTTGCAATTGTGCAAATACCTTTGTCATTCTATTTCCTCCTTTTAATATAGAATTTTATTGTTATTATGCCAATTAGCAGATGGCCATCTTGCTAATAATAAACTGCTTCATCTTAAAAAAAATAAGCTTATAAGATATATAAAACACCTTGTAAGCTTATGCCTGATATGACTCAGTAACACACTTTCATTTTATTTAATTGCATACATATTTTTCAGTTTGAATACATGTTTTTTAGCCTTTGTATATGAATGGTGATATAACTGATTTCATTTTCATCTATTTCTACATCCAAACTTTTTTCTATCCGTTTTCCAACTCTTTCAGCCAATCTGTAAGATTCATTAAGTTCATTTCTAATTTTATCGAGAAATAATTTTTTCTCTGTTTTGCCCTTCTGTATTCTTTCTATTGCAAACCTGAGATGGTTAATTAATCTCAAATAACTTAATTCTGTTCTTTCAAGCTTAATATGTAATTCATCCTCTATCAATTTTACCAGTTCAGAGATCAAAGATGTGGATCGGACCGTATCACTAACACTCCTGTTTTGTCTGGCTGCATGAATATGCAAAGCGATAAACCCTATTTCAGAATCCGGAAGCGTGATCTTAAGTTTTTCTTCTATCATTTCCGCTCCTTTAATTCCTATCTGATATTCCTCGGCATATAGTAACTTAATCTCGTTTAGAAAAGGATTATTGATATCCATATTGGTTTTTAGTCGTTCTATGGCAAACCCAATATGATCTGTTAAAGCGATATGGATATGCGCATTCAGCCTTCCAAACTTTTTTTCTGCAGCAGCTATTATTTCTTCGCTTGCACCCATTACATCCCCATCTAATTGATTGATAAGAGTGTGAAACTCTTTTTTAATATCACTGTCATAGGCAGTAAATGTTTTCTCTATATCCGATGAAGCCATTTTTACCACTGCACCTTGCTTCTTTGCATAGCCGATGCCTTTTCCGATTATAATAAGTTCCTGTTTGGCAGCAATATCCTCAGCTAATATCACATTATTATTGAATACTTTTATGATTTTGTATTTTTTATCATGCGACATAAAAAGCCCCCTTGATAAAAAAACCAAGGAAAATAAACTTTCCTTGGTTAATGCCTGCTTTCAGTAACACACCTTTAAATAATAATTTCTTCTTATTCCCTTTTTCACCTAAAGAATATTATATTTTTTTTATTATGTCAATGATTTTTTTTAAATACTCATTTCAATAGTTCTGCGTATCTCGTCCCAAAACACAATGCCTGAAATAGATGCGCTAATAAGTTTTTCTTTTTCCATAATGATTTCCGTACGGATAAACTGACCTGAAGGCTGTAACAATTCCAGGGACTGTCCGAATTTATTTTGAATGCTTTTCAAAATTCCGACAGCCACCGACCCGCTGCCGCATGCGGTCTCATAAAATGTGGTATCGATAGATTTTACCCATACCACCGGATGTATTTTAAACCCCTGGTTCACTTTCTCCAAGAACATGACCCCTATGGCTTCTGTTTCATCTATTTCATAGCGATTTATTACCTTTAATGCATTTTCTTTGATATTCTCAGGAATTTCTAAATATTCCCCTGAAATATTTTCATCCACGATAATATGAGTAATCCCGTCCATCTTTATCTGATAGATCCCCTGCTCCATAAAAGTAACTGCATCATTTCCCGTATAAATCGGGATATGGGACCATACATTTTCTGCCTTATCAATTCCGGCTTTTATTAAATGCTCCGTTCCCGATACCTCTATATCGATTTCTCCGCTTTTGCCTTTAAGGTAATAAAAAGCAGCGCATCGCGTAGCATTGCCGCAGAACTCTCCTCCGGCCATGATCAACCTGCATCCGCCGTCCTTCTCTACAAATCCCACCTGTTCCACATTGGAATGCCTCTCCATGATGGCATCATTGATCATCTTTTTCTCTTTTCGGCTGAAACGGGTACCTTCTACCAGCGCGGTATCATTTCCGCAAGGACTGTATATATAATAATAAATCTTCTTACCCATAACTTATTTCCTTTCAGAAAACAATCTTTCATTAACTTCCATGCAAGCTCAAATGTGAACTCAAATCTTTGAATGGTTGCATCAATAATAATATCATCATCAATCTCTTTAGTCAGAGCTTCTTCTAATCTGCTTAATGCCTTTTCAAAACTTTCATATAAAGCTCATCAACCTCGTCTATCTTCTCTCATGTTCTATTAAAATTCTTGTGATATACTAC
>CAZKKX010000212.1:0-3231 GCA_964553505.1 uncultured Eubacteriales bacterium
GGATATTAAATTGGTTATTGATGGCAAAGATGTTCCAATATCACCTTCTCCGATTATTCGGAATGACAGGACGTTGGTGCCGATACGGTTTATTTCAGAAGAATTAGGTGCAGATGTAAAATGGAATGAGGAGAACAGAACAGTACATATTCAGAAAGATAATCGTTCTGTGCTTTTGAGAATCGACAAATATTTAGTAAAATATGAAGGGGAAAAAGAAATTTTTGATATAAGCGATGTAGTGCCGATAATCATTGAGGATCGTACATTTGTGCCTGTTCGTTTGGTTAGTAACGCATTAGGCGTCGAAGTGTCATGGGACGGGGATACAAGAACGGTATATGTGGATTCAAGACAAACTTCGAATATAAAATCTTTTCATAATATGTCAATATCTTCGGTGAAAGATGGCTACACAATAACAGGGTTAACAGAACTTCAATCATCTTTTGCTGGAGTTTTTCCTGAAGGTGCAGCCGAAATACGATACCTTCTTCTTGATCCGGATACAGGAAGAGGATCAGTTGTTGCAAGAGGTACTGAGATGGAAGGGAAATATTATTGGCTTCCAAATCTGGAAGAGAGAGGTCAAAGAGTGCTTGTTTCATCAGTTTATAACAGTAAAGGCGATTTAATTTCCGGTGATGCTGTTTCGATAAATGTAGATGTAGCTCCTCAAGCAACATTAAGCGGTTTGACGGAGGGGCAATTAGTTGATAATTCCGTATCTTTGGGCGCAAATCCGAATTTTGTAGCGCCATATGTAAAATATGAGATTACAAATCAAGATAATGGCAAGGTATTTGTGTCTGATGAATCGGACCCGCAGGGGAGTTATAATTGGACACCGATGATGGAAGATAACGGGAATATTTCTATTAGAGCAATCGCCTATGATCACACCGGTCAAGCTTATCCGGGTGAGGCAATCAGTGTTAAAGTGAATGTTCCCAGAAAGCTTCAATTAAGAGGGATTAGTTCAGGGAGCACAATAGAAAAACCTGTTACTCTTTCTGCTGCACGGAACTTCCATGTCAGTCAGACCGAATATGTCATGAAAGATGTGAAGACCGGTAAGGAGGAGGTGCTGGCGCAGGTGGGATATGCAAGCTACCGTTGGTTCCCGGGCTCTGAAGAATCGGGAAATAAAGAGCTTTTCGTGCGTGTTAAAGACACCTCTGGTACCACACATGTAAGTGAAAGCATTGGTGTTACATTGATAGACATCCCTCGATTAATTCTGGAAGGTGTGGGTCCAAATCAGGTTGTAACAGATTCCGTCAAATTAAAGACTACCAGCAATACGGTTCTGGATAGTATCGAATATATTCTGATTGATTCTGAGGGAAATAGAAAAATAATTGCACGGGGAGCAGACCCCCAGACTGAGTACACCTGGACACCGGTAAAAGACGATGGGAAAGATTGCAGGATACAGGCAGAAGGAACTTTGCCAACTGGTGCCAAAGTGATTAGTGAAGAGGTGCCGGTGAAGGTATATCTTGGAAAAACCTATTCAGCTAAGCCGGTAATCGAAAAGGAAAAATTCATAAATCTGGCATCCGGGCTCGCCGGTGAATCCAGTAGAAAATACGGAATGTCGGCAGCACTGCAAACGGCGCAGGCAATATTAGAAACAGGTTGGGGTCAGAGTGTACCGGTAGACAAGTATTCCGGAAAATTTTCATACAATTTGTTTGGAATAAAAGGATCGGGTCCTTCCGGATCGGTAATTTCAAATACATGGGAAGAGTATAACGGACAGGCATTCCGCACAGATGCTAATTTCCGAGCTTATGATAACGTAAATGAAAGCTGGGAAGACCATAAAAGGCTTCTGCTTACTGCCGACAGATATGAACCTTTCAGAAATGTAATGCATGATAGTACCCAAGGAGCTTGGGCTTTAAGGCGATGTGGGTATGCAACGGATTCCAAGTATCCGATTAAACTAATTAACATAATCAATACCTATGGGTTGGATAAATTGGATGAAGTAACTATTTAGATAAGCTGATTTAAAAAGTTCTATGATTCTTTTATATAATATTCTTAAGAAGGGGGAGAGAGAATGTCAAATAAAAATATGGAAATCATGAAGAAAATTATCGATGAGAAAAAGAAAAAGAGTGCAGATCAGGGATTTATGACAAGAACAAATATATGGGAAAATAATAGTCCGGGGAAAAAGAAAAAGAAAAAGTAATTTCAGAAAATCGTACCATCCGTACCATTTATTAAAAATGGAATGCATATTTATACTGGTTTATAATAGAACCATAACAAAATAAATATGCCGAATCTCCGACAATCCGGAGTACGGGGGAATTTATATCTAATGGGGTGAATCTCATAAACAGAGTAGGGTGCCTCTACCCGAACCCGACAGCTAACCTCGGAGGCCAAAGGAGGAAGGAATTTAGTGTTGCATTCCAAGAAACTAAGGATTATTGTGTCCGCAGTATTGACGTCTGTTCTTTTTACCAGCTATACCTTTGCAGCCGGTTATCGTGTGACTTGGGGAGATACTCTGTATGAAATCAGTCAGCTTTTTAATACGAGCGTGACAAGGCTTTACGCAGATAACGGTCTTAACAGTAGCATGATTTACCCGGGGCAGGTATTGGAAGTTCCTGCAGTTACATACACAGTTTCAAAAGGAGATACGCTGTATCTAATATCAAAGAAATACGGTATTTCACTCCATTCACTACGAAAAGCGAATAACAAGTGGGATCATTATCTTTATATCGGTCAAAAATTGATTGTCCCGGTTTCCAAAACTTCATCCAACAAGGTCATATCATACACGCCTTACGAATTAGACCTGTTGGCAAGGCTAATAAAGGCTGAAGCGGAGGGACAACCTTATGATGCACAGGTGGCGGTAGGCGCTGTTGTGATAAACAGGGTAAAGAGTTCAAGTTTTCCCAATAATATAAATGATGTCGTTCATCAGGTCATAAACGGGTATTACCAGTTCACACCTGTGAAAAACGGATGGATTAAAAACCCTGCTACCGAAACTGCAAAACAGGCGGCCAATGATGCACTTGAAGGCAAGGACCCTTCAAATGGCGCATTATTTTACTTTGATGACAGTGCTACCAATACATGGCTATGGTCGAAACCGATCCTGGCAAGAATCGGAAGAATGGTTTATGTTGAATAAAAAGTTAGGTTTGCTTACAGGCGTCCTGCCTGTTCACGGCTTTTCTATCTTATCTATTA
>CAZKKX010000213.1:0-3202 GCA_964553505.1 uncultured Eubacteriales bacterium
AGAGTTGTTTTTAAAACCGAGAATGATGAATTAGACCAAAAAATAAATTTGTTTTATAGTTATGTAAATGAAATAATTGTTAAGTGGAAAAATGATACTTTAGAGATATTAACAAATTTAGAAAAAGGCTCCAATCATGAAGAAATAGCACGATTGTTACAATGCTATCCTGAGAATAAAGGGAAAAAACTTGAGAGCATACGTTCGAATGTAACTTATAAAATTAAAAGAGCTGGTTGGTATAAAGTAAAAATGACGGAAGAGATATTAAGCAATATGTTGATTGAAAGGAAGATTTAAAATGATTTACGTAGTGATACTGGCTCATTTTATTTCTGATTATATATTTCAAACCGATAAACTTGCAGAGTTAAAGAAAGAAGCATAGGAAATACCATTGGTAAAATTGAACGTAGTATTATGCTGATACTTTTGATAGTAGGATATGAAATTGGGATTATAGCAGTTATTGCAATAAAATCGGTAATAAGGTTTAAAGAATTTCATGAAAAAGACAACGACTACTATATACTTGGAAACTTGTTCAGCTTGCTTGTAGTAGTTGTTTCACATATTTTATGGGTATGGTTCGTTAATTTAACTATATCTCCTGACAAATTATTAATAGAAATATTTAATACATATATATAATAATACGAAAAAGGTAATAAATATGATGAAAAATATGATTGAAATTAAGGATTTGACATTTGAATATAAGAGGGAAGAAGACGGGAAGAACATTCCGGCGCTTTCAGGGGTCAATCTGGATATAGAAAAGGGGAGTTTTACTGCAGTTATCGGACACAATGGTTCCGGCAAATCGACTCTTGCTAAAAATATGAATGCGTTATTGCTACCCGGCGGAGGGAAAGTATATGTTAAAGAGTACGACACGGCAGACGAAAGCAAGTTATGGCATATTCGGCAAGCTGCAGGCATGGTATTTCAAAACCCTGACAACCAATTGGTGTCTGCCATCGTAGAGGATGATATTGCTTTTGGTCCGGAGAACCTTGCGATTGAGCCGGATGAAATAAAAAAACGTGTAAAGGAATCCCTCCAAGCAGTAGGGATGTATGAATATCGAAAGAAAGCTCCGCATCTCCTTTCAGGTGGTCAAAAGCAGAGAATAGCCATTGCCGGTGTTATTGCAATGAGACCTGAATGTATCATTTTTGATGAACCTACTGCCATGCTTGATCCTCATGGAAGAAAGGATGTTATGGATACAATCCGTAGATTAAATAAAAACGAAGGGATTACCATAATATTGATTACCCATTTTATGGATGAAGCAGCCTTAGCAGATCGGATCGTTGTAATTGACGAGGGTAAGATTGCCTTAGACGGGACTCCGAAAAATGTATTTGTTCAGGTAGATAAAATAAGGAAAATAGGATTAGAGGTTCCCATTGTCACAGAGATTGCATTCCGTCTCAGAAAACAGGGAATACATGTACCGGAAGGTATTATCAGTATGGAAGAGATGGTGGATTATTTATGTCGGTAAAAGTTGAAAATATTACCCATATCTATAATGAGCAAATGCCCTATGAAACAATAGCTCTTGACCATGTCAGTGTAGAAATTAAATCAGGAGAATTTGTAGGTATTATAGGACATACCGGATCAGGGAAATCCACATTTATTCAGCATCTAAATGGACTGCTCAAGCCAAAGTCAGGCAAAATATATATTAACGGTATAGATATTTCAGAGAAGAAAGTAAAGGCATCTGAAATAAGACGGAAGGTAGGTCTGGTCTTCCAGTATCCGGAATATCAACTTTTTGAAGAGACTGTTTTTAAAGACATTGCTTTCGGACCGTCTAACCTTGGATTGCCGCAAGATGAAATAGAACAGAGGGTAAAAGAAGCATTATCATTAGTCGGACTGGACTACCGGGAGGTAATAGAAAAGTCTCCTTTTGATTTAAGCGGGGGACAGAAAAGAAGAGTTGCCATTGCAGGTGTTATTGCAATGAGACCGGAGGTGCTCATTCTCGACGAACCTACTGCAGGACTTGATCCAAGAGGGCATAAAGAAATACTTGACATGATTAAGAGAATGCATAAAAAAGAAAAGAATACCATTATCCTTGTTTCTCACAATATGGGAGATATCGCAGAGCTTTCAGATAGAATAATTGTAATGGAAAAGGGGAAAGTTGTTTTGACGGGTTCACCCGAGGAAGTTTTTAAAAATGCAGATTATATCGAAAGTATAGGATTAGGGTTACCTCCTGCGATGATATTGATGCGCATGATTGAACAAAGAGGAAGGCATGTTGATACAGGTATACTTACAATAGATGATGCTGAGAAACAGATTATAAATCTTCTAAGGAGCAAATAAAATGCTGAGAGATATAACATTAGGTCAGTTTTATCCGGGAGAATCACTGATACATAAATTGGATCCACGAGTTAAAATTATGGCCACCTTTATTTTTATTATTGAATTGTTTTTAATTACAGAATTCATTCAATATCTATATATTGTTCTATTTCTGGGCTTGGTTATTTTTATATCCGGAGTACCTTTGAAATTTATGCTAAAAGGGCTACGTCCGCTGATGATTATTATTATTCTCACCTTTGGGATTAATATATTCATGACCAAGGGAGACGTGCTGTGGACTTTAGGACCCTTGAATATTACACGTGAAGGATTATACCAGGCGCTGTTTATGGGAAGCAGACTTATTCTATTAATAATTGGATCATCTGTACTCACATTAACAACAAAACCTATTAACCTTACTGATGGAATAGAAAAATTATTGAATCCATTTAAAAAAATAGGCTTGCCTGCTCATGAACTGGCTATGATGATGACCATTGCATTAAGATTTATTCCCACGCTTTTGGAGGAAACTGATAAAATTATGAAAGCCCAGATGGCAAGGGGTGCCGATTTTGAAAGCGGGAACCTTTTAAAAAGAGCAAAAAGCCTTATTCCGCTATTGGTGCCTTTATTTATCAGCGCATTCAGAAGAGCAGATGAATTGGCTATGGCCATGGAGGCACGATGCTATCGAGGCGGAGAAAACAGAACCAGAATGCATGAACTGGAATTCCATTATAAAGACATCATTGCATTTTTAGTTGTGTTATGTCTTTTAGGCATTATTGTGTGGCAAAGATTAAGATAATTTAAGACTTATGATTGAAGGAAAGGTTTTGTCTTGAAACAAAAT
>CAZKKX010000214.1:0-3193 GCA_964553505.1 uncultured Eubacteriales bacterium
TCTTTCCTGACGTATTTCATTTAGTTTGATAGGATTCGTAGTTAATCCGATGACTCTCTTTTTATCTATTTTATATAGTTCTTCAGAAACAGGAACTTCAGGTACTAAAGGAACATTGGCTGCCTTTATATTTTTATGTGCCAAAAACATACATAAAGGCGTTTTGGATGTTCTGGATACACCAATAATTACTACATCCGCTTCCTTGATACCTCTTACATTTTTCCCATCATCATATTTCACAGCAAACTCAATAGCTTCAACTTTCCGGAAATACTTATCGTCTAATTTTCTGATAAGTCCTGGTTCATTTGCCGGCTCTTGCTTAAAAAGTGACGAAAAAGTATCCACTACATTAGACATTATATCCATCGTTGGAACTTGGTGAGTCTCAGCTTCCTCCAATAGTTTTTCCCTCAGTTGAGGAACAACAATAGTGAATACAATAATTGCATTTTCATTTGCAGCATCCATTACAATATCTTCTATCTGCCGACCATTGGATATGTAAGAATATCTTTTTACTTCATAAGATACATCCTTGAATTGACTGACAGCAGCTTTTACAATCTGGTCTGCGGTCTCACCGATAGAATCTGATACAACATATATATTATACATAAACCATCCTCCTAAATTTTCATCCTTGCAAGATCAACCAATAATCGAGTGATATTGGTTTTAGATACTTTCCCGGTTATCTTAAGATGCTTTTTGTCATCCACAAAAATTTCTTCAACTACCGGTAAGCTGTCTACCTCATGCTCAATAATTTTTATAGCCGCTTCCAATGCCGAATCAGTATCTTGTACGGTGATAATATTGGGCATACGAGTCATAATCATGCCTACAGGCACCTTATTCATATCCGTGCCGCCCATTATATTTTTTAGCAAATCCTTTCTGGATACAACGCCTCCAAGATATCCGTTGGAAAGCACATATAATGCACCTGTATCTTCTAAGAATAGTGTCACTATGGCATCATATAAGGATGATTGCTCATCTACTACCGTCGGAAGGGATTTTATATCCGATACATTGATTTTTTTAATTTTTACAGATATAATCTCGGCTTCTGAATTTCCGGAATAATAATATCCTACTTTTGGTCTTGCATCGAATATTCCGATCATAGATAGAAGAGAAAGATCTGTTCTTAATGTTGATCTTGTCATGTTCATCTTTTCTGCAATTTGATCACTGGTTATTGGTTGGTTGTTTTTAACAATTTCTACAATCTCTTTCTGTCGGTTTGTTAATTCTATGAGGATCACCCCTTTCAAGCACATTACATCTATTTGTGCTACAATATATAAGATTTATGATATATTATATACTGAATTGTTTTAAATGTTAATATAAAAAAAGAAAAGTTTGAAATATTATTTCAAACTTTTAAATGGAATGAAGTAATCCATTATCTTTTTTTAAATTTCTATCTTCTCTTCTATATAATTTTTTAATTCTGAAATATTTATTCGTATTTGCTGCATAGAATCCCTATCTCTTATGGTAACGGTCTGGTCCTCAATGGAATCAAAATCATAGGTAATACAAAACGGCGTTCCAATTTCGTCCTGTCTTCTGTACCTTTTACCAATACTACCGGTTACATCATAATCCACCATAAAAAATTTTGATAATTCATGATATATTTTTTCCGCTTCTTCACTTAGTTTTTTTGACAGAGGCAGTATGGCAATCTTAAAAGGTGCTATAGCCGGGTGAAATCTGAGAACATTTCTCTCGGTTCCGTCCTCAAGTATCTCCTCTTCATACGCATCCAGTAATAAAGCCAGGGTTACCCTGTCTGCCCCTAAAGATGGTTCTATGCAATAAGGAACATATTTATCATTAGTAACAGGATCCTGATAAGAAAGATCTTGTCCCGAATGTTCCATATGCTGCTTCAGGTCAAAATCTGTACGATCGGCGATTCCCCAAAGCTCTCCCCATCCAAATGGAAATTTATATTCTATATCTGTTGTGGCATTGCTGTAATGCGACAACTCTTCCGAATTATGATCTCTTAACCGAATGTTCTCAGATTTCATGTTCAATGAATTCAACCATTGCACACAGAAATCTTTCCAATAATCAAACCATTTCAGGTCTTCACCCGGTTTACAGAAAAACTCCAACTCCATTTGTTCAAATTCTCTGGTTCTGAATGTAAAATTTCCCGGAGTAATTTCATTTCTAAAGGATTTCCCAATTTGACCAATACCAAATGGAATTTTCTTACGAGTTGTTCTTGCAACATTTTTAAAATTAACAAATATCCCTTGCGCTGTTTCCGGTCTCAAAAAAAGTTCTGCTTTTGAATCTTCCGTAACCCCCTGAAAGGTTTTAAACATAAGGTTAAACTGCCTAATCTGTGTAAAATCTGAGGTTCCACAATCAGGGCAAACAATTTTCTCCTGTTGAATATAATTTTCTATTTTGTCATTTGCCCAGCCGTCAACAGTGATATCATCCTTTTTTATATCAGAAATATAATCTTCAACAAGTTTGTCTGCTCTGAATCTTGATTTGCACTTTTTACAATCAATCAAAGGATCATTAAATCCCCCTACATGTCCTGAAGCCTCCCATGTTCTCGGATTCATTAATATTGCTGAATCTAAGCCCACATTGTATTCTGATTCTTGTATGAATTTTTTCCACCATGCTTTTTTGATATTGTTTTTTAATTCTACCCCCAGGGGCCCATAATCCCATGTATTTGCCAATCCTCCATAAATTTCTGATCCGGCAAATATAAATCCTCTTGCTTTACATAATGCTGAAATCTTTTCCATAACATTTTCTTTGCTCATTTTTTAATCCTCCTTCATGTATGATTACCTTTGCAAAACAAACAAAAAGCCCTTCATCCCTACAAAGGGACGAAAGACTTTCTTCCGCGGTTCCACCCTACTTGATACAAATTTACTATATTGCATCCACTTTAATAGAAAATGCTCGGGAGTTCCTTTCATCAAGTTTCATACCGATTTTCAGCAGTACCCGGTTCTCTAAAAATGAAAAACTTAACTACTATTCTCCGTCCAAGCATATGTGAAATTTTTCATGAATTATTTTAACATGCACAGTAATACTTGTAAAGCACCAAAGGTTTATATATCCTCTAATTCATCCTCTTCTTCATCGTCATCTTCTTCTTCGTCTACTTTTTCTTTTTTATCAT
>CAZKKX010000215.1:0-3123 GCA_964553505.1 uncultured Eubacteriales bacterium
CTGCTCGCTCTCAGCGCGCCTTGAACTTCGAATTTTTAAAAAGCCTGGAGATTGAAGGCTTTTTAAACAATCTCAAAGCTGCCAATGGCAGCTTTTTTATTCTTACCATAAATCTTAAATCTTAAGTCTTTATTCGGAAGGGTTGCATATAGTTTACTAAAAAGGAGGTTTTAGATTGAGTCTTATAGATTGGCTGACGGATCATATTCAAATGATAGATATAGATGACATTTTTGAAGAGCCTGAAGAGGCGGGATGGTTTTGGATAAATAGAACGGTTTTTTCAGATATTTTTTTCAATTTAGGATTTGAAGTCAAAAGCAGTCAAAACGAAAAAGAGATCTTCGAAGAATTGGATGAGAATGAGATGTTTGATATTCTTAAGAAAACATTTAAAAAATTAGGTTATATCAGTATGAATCAATTCTTGTTTTCTAATTGGGACAAAGATTTCAAGCCAACTCAGGATATGACAACGCTTGTTTTTGTTAAAATAGAATTATACCGAAAAATCAGTATATATTTCCAGAACAACTTTGGATGGTTCCTGAAAGCTACAGCGCTGGATACTTATTATAAAATCAATTCAGAATTTTCCAATGTGGCCGAATGCTATGAAGAGCTGTACAGAGACAACTACAGAATTATTGAAGAGATTCTCTCTAATAAGCAACATGAGTATTTTTCAGGAAAATGGAAGTACATTAAAAAGGATGGAGTTCTATTGTTCTATAAAGGAAATAAGTTTATGAATAGCTGGACGGAACAGTCGGCAGAATCATTTTATCACGAAATGATAATGGAAATTGATTAAAATCAATAATAAGTTATTAAAGGAATTTGCTTTTAACCTTATTCCAGAAATCATAGTGATGAAAACGTAATAAGCGTGCTTTTTTATCGGATAAGTTAAGAGAGATTTCAGATATTTCACTATATCTATATTCAATACCGTCAGAGATAATTAGAATTGAATTTTCAAAAGTGTATTCCGGATATATACGTATGGTTATTTCAGGGGGAACAATCACACTGGAAGTAAATGATCGGTAAGCAGTCGTGTTGATAGGGGCTAAGGGTGTTATTTGAAGCAGATTAAGTCTCGGGTCCACGATACTGCCTCCCAAGGCATAATTATAAGCTGTACTTCCTGCAGGTGTTGCTACGAGGATGCCATCACCGCTGAATCTTTCTAAAAAGCTGTCGTCAAGGGAAATATTGAGATGAACTGTTCTTGACTTATTACCTCTTATTCCGATCTCATTTATTCCAAAAAGTTCACTATCCTCATTTTTGGTTGCAATTTTTGCACAAACCGTATTAAGAACCTGTATCTGGTAATCACCTTTTTTATATTTAAAAATGAATTCATCCAGTTCATAAGGGGAGATTTCCTGAAAAAATCCAAGGTGTCCTGTATTGATTCCAATAACAGGGATGTTTGGAAAATCGAATGAATGAATGGTTCGTAAAAAAGAACCATCACCACCAACACAAATAATCAACTCAGCTTCATGATCAAATTCTTTAGGGACAAAGAATCCATTTTTTTCAAGTTTTAGCTTCAATACTTTTTTAGTTTCCAATGAAAGAGCATTATCATTAGCAACTATATTGATTCTTCGGTTTTGATTCTCCGACATTGTTTGAACCCTCTTTTCTTAGAATTCTTAAATCATTCTATCATATATTGTTAATAATGATAATATTTTTTACATGTTTATAATCATAATGTATAATTTTAATAGTAAAGAGAAAGCTTTATTCTTATACTTAAAATACTTACATTTACGGAGTGCGATTCGATGAATGAAAACGATCTGGTTTATCAAGTTAAAGAAAAAGATGAAAAATTATTAATAAAAGAAATATTGAAAAGAAGAATGAATTTCTCAAGTAGGTTATTAAGAAAATTAAAAAAGAGCGGAGGTGTTTACAATAACAATGAAGCTGTTTATTTAAACACGAATGTCAGAAAAGGGGACATGCTCCGAATCGTTTTTCCTGAGGAAACCAGTTACTTTGAACCGGAAGAAATACCGATTTCATCAGTATATGAAGATCAGGATATTCTGATTATCAATAAAGAGCCGGGTATTGTGGTTCATCCTACTAATGGATGTAAAGATGGAACCGTGGCAAACGGAATCGTTAATTATATGCTGAAAAGAAATGAACAGTATAAGATTCGTTTTGTAAATCGATTGGACCGTGACACTTCAGGATTGTTGATTATAGGAAAAAATTCATATATACAAGAAGAAATATCAAAACAAATGAAAGAAGGACGTGTGGTCAAGAAATATATTGCTATAGTAGAAGGTTACTTGAATAAGGAAGAAGGGATTATTGATGAACCTATTAAAAAGAATCCCGGAGAGGCTGCCAGGGTTGTATCAAAAGACGGGCGCATTTCAGTAACAGAGTTTAAAGTAATCAAAAGAATAGATGAGAGATACACGGTGTTGGAGATTATACTGAAAACAGGAAGAACTCATCAAATCAGAGTACATATGGCGCATTTGGGGCATCCTGTGGTTGGAGATAGTCTGTATGGAACGGGTACGCATATTATTGACAGGCAAGCTTTGCATGCTTACTATTTATCATTTTCGCATCCCCGCAACGGAAAGATCATTGAAGTCAGTGCAGAATTGCCGCATGATATGGAGAGGCTTGGTCAACAAATTAAAAAAAACGGGAAGGCTTATAAAGACCTTCCTGAAAGATAAGTAAATGAAATAGGGTTATCCCCTAATAGCGACCGAAAAGATTTCCAAAACCACTGCTGCCGCAGCATAAAAATAGAGCTCCAATTATAATTAGAATCCAAAGCCAATTGCCTTCACAGCCACATATGTTATCTAAAAAGCCTGTTCCTCCGCAGCAGAAAAATAGAATAACCAATAGTACAATAATCCATAAGTAATTATCGCTGTCATAACCATGACCCTGGCTGTCAACTTCTTTCAATTCTTCTTCAGTCAAGCACAACACCTCCTGTTATAATCAAACTTGCTATATAGTATGTTGAAAGTTTATAAGGTGTTACTTATATTAGAAGAAATTATTTTTAAAATTAATAAAATCAGGGTTGACGTCTGCAATTTGAAATAGTACAAT
>CAZKKX010000216.1:0-3062 GCA_964553505.1 uncultured Eubacteriales bacterium
TCCCTTTTTCATCTACTTCCAAAGCACCTAATATGGTAATATCCAGTTTACCGCTCCTTATAATCGCAAAGGAGTCTGCACTGTCAAAATAGGATGCCCCTCTGATAGCCGTACATGGAAATCCTCCGGCATTAATCAAATTTTCATCTTCTTCTCCTTCATTCGGTTTAGGTCCGATGCCTAAGAATCCATTTTCCGAATGAAGAAAAACATGAATATCACTGCTTATAAAATTAGAAACCAAGGTGGGTATACCAATCCCCAAATTAACAATGTTCCCATTGGATATTTCTTCTGCAGCACGTTTCGCCATTAATTCTCTTGCTCCCAAACCCATTTCCATTTGCCTCCTTCTCCTGTAACTATGATATCTACATATACACCTGGTGTTATAATCTCTTCCGGATTCAATTCTCCAAGAGGTACGATTTCTTCCGCATGAACAATAGTAACATCGGATGCCATTGCCATTAAAGGATTGAAATTTCTCGCTGTTTTGTCATAAATCAGGTTTCCGAAAGGATCGGCAGCTTTTGCATATACAATCCCAACCTCTGCACGCAAAGGTTTTTCCAATAAATATGTTTTACCGTCAACTTTTATAGTTTCTTTCCCTTTTTCTATAACCGTTCCCAGACCAACATTGATCAATACACCGCCAAGCCCTGTGCCTCCTGCACGGATTCTCTCCGCAAAAGTACCTTGAGGGCTAAATTCAATTTCTAATTTTTTCTCTGTCATGAGCTGTCCTGCAACAGGATTTGAACCAATATGCGTTGTTATCATTTTTTTTGCCTGACCGTTACATATCACTCTACCGATTCCTATTTGAGGAAAACCTGAATCATTTCCTATAAGCGTCAGGTCTTTTACATTTTTTTTAACTATTTCATTTATTAAAAGAGGGGATGTTCCAACACCTCCAAATCCACCATACATCAATATTGTATTGTCTTTGATATATGTCATTGCCTCATCTATTCCTTTTATCTTTCCAAATATATTTTCAATTGCCAATTCACCATCTCCCCGTATTGAAATCTTAACATAACTCTTGTTTTAAACTGTATAATAACTTCTGATGGAGTATTAGTAATACTCCATCAGAAGTCCAATTTTTGGGTATTTAATAAACAAAATACATGAGTATACTTGTTACAATGCCTATTGATAATCCGATTACAATGCAATACCCCATAATATCTCTGATTTTCAAACCTGCCAGAGCCAAAATAGGAAGTGCCCAGAAAGGTTGAATAGTATTGGTCCAAGCATCTCCCCAACCAACTGCCATGGCTACAACGGAAGGCTTAACACCAATTTCCATTCCGGCTGCAATCTGAAGCGGTCCTTGTATTCCCCACTGCCCTCCGGCTGAAGGTGCCAGTATGTTGACCAGTCCGGCAGACCAGTAAGTAAATATAGGAAATGTTTTCGCCGATGCAAGGGCAACAAATCCGCTGGCTAAAGTAGCCGCAAGCCCTGATCCCGATAACATTCCCATGATTCCTGCATAGAAAGGAAACTGAAGCATGATAGGTGTTACAACGAATCCTGCATCCTTGAATGCATTAGCAACTTTGATGGGAGACCCGTGAAGAATAATACCTAAACATAAAAATGCCATATTTATAATATTAAGATTCAGTTCTCCGCCGCCTGCAAAATACTTAATGACAAAAAAGAGGCCGACTAATCCAATTAGTAATGCTAATATAAAACTATTTTCTATTTTTTGTGCAGGTGTAGAAGGTTCGGAGATAGTTTCTTTTATTTCTTCTTTTTCTTCCTTTGGTTCTACATTATCAACTACAACCACTTCTTTAGGAACCATTAATTTTATAGCTACAACTGTCGCTATAATCATACCTGCAAGTATTATGAGATTTGAATAATGAAAAATAGTTTGACTTGTCGGCACTAATCCGATTGTATCTTCCAAAAAGTGACCCGGCGTTGCAATCAAAAGAGCTACTGAACTGGATAAACCTCCCGGGAAAGTTGCAGTTGCTACATAAGCAGATGCTATCAACAATGGAAAATCAACATTTTTCATCCGCTTATGGACAGCTCGAGCAAAAATAGCCCCTACTACAACAGCTAAGCCCCAATTAATATAGTATGCTGCCGCAGACACAAGAAAGGTCATAATGTAAGCCTGAGCCGGTGTTTTTGGCACTGAAGCCATTTTATCGAGCATCTTATGAACAATAGGTATATCTGCCAATACAATACCTGTAACCAACACTAAAGCCATCTGCATTGCAAAGCTTAAGAATGCCCAGAATCCACCTCCCCAAAAATCGATCATTTCTACAATGCTCTTTCCTTCGACTACAATGCCCAAAACCATTGTCAATAAAGTTAAGCCAATTGCAATAACAAATGCATCCGGCAAAAACTTTCTTACAAACGATGACATTGCATTTGCAAGTTTGTTAAACAAGATAATTCCTCCTTTTCAATAGGATTGCTTAAGTACAATTCCACTATATATTTCATTTATTGTTTATTGCAAAACTGATACCAAGTTGCTGAAACATTGCATTTCAACCATTGAAAGTCTGAGGCTCCGTGAAGTTAACCCATTTTTGGGTTAGCTTCACGGAGCCTCAGACGCTATACCTTAATTATATCATGTTTCCCTAATAATTCACCAGCGGGTTGTCTAACCCATTGGTGAATTATTTTTGTATATATGCTCTTGTATTTTTCTATGCGCACTTGATTGGCTTATCCCTAATAATTTTGCCATTTTATAACTGCTTGGATTGTTTTTATAAGCCATAATCGTCAATATGCGTTCAACTTCACCGAAAGCTTTTTTAAGCGGTATGATTTGGCTTATACTGATAGGCTGCAAATTCAATGCTTCTTTTTCTATAAAGTTATCTTCTATTTGTTTTTTACCAATAGTTCCGTTGTTATTTGTCACAACCATTCTTTCTATAAAGTTTTCTATTTCCCGTATGTTTCCGGGCCAATTATGAGCAACCATTTCTTCATATGCATCTGTTGTGAATTCAATTTTCTTTTTGTATTTTGTATTATATTTTTCAATA
>CAZKKX010000217.1:0-3041 GCA_964553505.1 uncultured Eubacteriales bacterium
TGAACTTCGAATTTTTCAAAAGCCTGGAGATTGTAGGCTTTTTCAACAATCTCAGGAGGGTGAAAACCCTCCTTTTAAAATTAAGGATTCAACTAAATAGAGGGCTTTTATAAAAGTTGAAATAAACTATAATAGAGTTTCTCTTAAAAGTGCATACTTATAGATGTAAGTTTATTACCATTTATAGTAATTTGCTTTTGGAGGCTTTTATGAAAGTTAGGTCAATTTCAAATAAAGAAAAACTTTATGAGGATTTTGAGAGACAAGTTGATGATTACAATGACCGGAAATTAAATATTGCAATGTTTACCAATAATTATTCGCCCTATATCGGCGGTGTTCCTATATCTATTAATCGTTTGGCAAATGGACTCAGAGAAAAGGGACATAATGTATTTATTTTTGCACCTAATTATCCGGAAGCGGATCCGGATAATACGCCTTATACCGTAAGGTGCAAGCTACTGTGCTATTATAAAAGGAAGCAATTTAACTATGCAGTAGTAAATATTTTCTCATCTCAGATAAAAAAAATATTTGCTTCGTTGAATATAGATGTTATTCATGTCCATCATCCATTTTGGATGGGATCGTTAGGATTGACATTAGGAAAAAAGAACCGGATTCCGGTCATTTTTACTTTCCATACCAGATTAGATAAATATGCACATTTTGTTCCTTGTTTTAAAACAATTTTTGAAAAATATTTTTCTCATTATATAATTCAGCACTTTAGTTATAAATGCAATGCTATTTTTGCCCCTACAAATTCTGCTAAAGCATATCTTGAAATGATCGGAGTTAATCGGTATAAAACTGTTCTTACAACCGGCATTGATTTCAGTAAATCGGATGCTAATTTAAGTGAGATTTCAACTATTCGAAAATCATATGCGGGGGAAAACACATTTCTTCTATGTACTGTATCCAGATTATCTAAAGAAAAAAATATTTTTTTTATTCTGGAAGGTATTGAAAAACTAAAGGAAAAGACAGATATTTCTTTTAAATTTCTTCTGATAGGGGACGGGCCTGAAAAGAACACTATAAAAAAGAGCATTAGAGAAAAGAATTTGGAGGATATTGTATTTCTCTTAGGTGCCGTTTCTCCTGAAAAAGTTTGTAAATACTATTCTGCTTCCGACATTTTTGTATTCAGCTCACAGTCCGAGACACAGGGAATTGTATTACTTGAAGCAATGGCAGGAGAGTGCCCTGTAGTAGCGATTCGTTCAAATGGAATAGACGACATTATTAAGGATGGATATAATGGCTTCAAAACACCAAAGTCAACAAGTTTGTGGTCGGAAAAAATATTATTATTAATGGAGCATCCGGAATTGTTAAAGCAAATGTCAAAGAATGCTTATATATTTTGTAAAGATTTTTCCATAGAAAAAATGGCTGAGAAAGCTGAAAAAGAATATTTGCGTGTCATATCGAGCCTTAGTCACCGGAAAACCTATGGGGATATCTATTATCACAGTATGAGAAAAAACTTAATAAGGTTAAAAAATTTCAACTTATAGTATGGAGAAACTCTTGTAATCATCCGTGAAAAAAGTAACAAAAGCCCGATAAAATAGAAAAATAGTTTTGATTGATATTATACTTGAATACTAATTTTAATTTTTTATAGGATTATGTATTTTTTTATAGAGGAAAAATCTAAAAAACATCGAATATATAAACATATTAATAATGTCAAAAATAAGGGTGTCGTTGTAAGAATAACATCATGTTTAAGAAACAGGAGTGGTTTTAAATGAATGATAAGAGCAATTTCTATAAAGACCTTATTTCAAATGCTCCGTATGCTTATGCTTGTGTGGAAAAGAAATGCAATACTAATGAAAAGTCCGAAGGGTTCGTTTTAATTGATGTGAACCCTTGTTTTTGTAAGTTGATAAAAACAAGATATGAGAAAATAATTAACCAACAAATAGAAAATATAGAATTGCTTTCAAATATGGATTTTAAGAAGCTATTTATTGATGTAATGGAAAAAAGAGATAAGATAGTTGTCAAAAAATATCTTCCGGAATCAAATCAGTGGTATCAGATCATTATCTATGCTTTTGAAAAAAAATGCATAGCATTATTGTTGATAGAGCTTGAGGAAGATAAAGATTTAATATTGGAATATGGCGATTTGATGCTGTCGGTCAGTGATTCAATAATAGAATTTGATAATAATTTTATTATTAGGACTGTTAAAACAGACAAGCCCGGTGCGATGGAAAAGATAGTAGGAAAAGATATTTTTCAAGTATTCGGTAAACAAATTGCTTCTCAATATATAAATGCCTTTGAAAAAGCTCGTAATAAAGGAACAATCGCAGAGATAGAATACAAAGATGTATTACCAGATACTGATTGTATCTGGAATCGCGCAAGGATACATATGAAACGCAAAGACAAAGAATCCGGATTTATAGCAATCATTAGTGATATTACCAAGGAAAAAATAGCCGAGCTTGAATTGAGAATCAAAACGGAAGAGTTGGAATTATTTTTTGAAATTTTGCCAGGATTATTATGTGCAGTAGACTATGAAGGTAATATTGTTAAATTTAATAAAGCTTGGAAAGATATTATGGGGTATTCTCCCGAAGAATTGAAAACTATGAATATCAAAGATATTATACATCCGGATGATTTTTTTTCTACAATCAGGGTTATAAAAGAACTAAAAGAGCGTAAAGGTTTCAAGCAACATGTAAGCCGCTTCAAAAAAAAAGACGGCTCATATTGTTATTTTTCATGGAATAGCTGTCATGATGGTGAATGTTTCTATTGCATTGCAAGTGATATAAGTAAAATAAAAAACTTTGAAAAGGAATTGTTGTCACAAAAAAAATTTTTAAAGACACTGATTGATACTATACCTGATTATATCTATTATAAAGATAAAGAAGGACGAATTTTGGGGTGTAACAAAGTGGCAGCAGAAGATATTTACAAGCTTCAAGAAAAAGATATTATCGGAAAGACCGACATAGAAATTCATGATAATGAATTTTCCAAAACCTGTATGCAGT
>CAZKKX010000218.1:0-3016 GCA_964553505.1 uncultured Eubacteriales bacterium
TGTTAGAAAGAGATTTGCGTTCTGCTTCTAATGAAATAGCAGAAAGACTGGATTCCTATCCAATGCCTTTTGGCTATTCATTTGATATGGGCGGGCAGCAGCAGGATATGGAAGAAGCATTTGGAAACCTTTTCCTTGCTCTTTTGTTATCCATTGTGCTGATCTACATGATTCTTGCTTCGCAGTTCGAATCGCTCCTTCAACCTTTCATCATTATGATGTCTGTGCCTTTTGCTTTTACAGGTGCATTTTTGGGTCTTTTTATTACCGGCACCCCTCTTTCTCTGCCGGCATACATCGGTCTGATCGTACTTGCAGGAATCGTCGTCAATAATGCTATAGTTCTTATCGACTTTATCAATCAACAGCGAAAAGCCGGAACGATAAGAAAGGAAGCAATTATTAATGCAGGGAAATTCCGACTGCGACCAATATTAATGACCATGTTGACAACCGTATTGGGGTTGACACCATTGTCAATAGGAATCGGAGAAGGATCTGAAATTATGTCTCCTATGGGAATTTCAGTTATTGGCGGATTAAGTTTTTCTACACTAATTACTCTAATATTTATTCCAGTTTTATATTCAATTTTAGATGATTTATCCATGAAAATACAAAGAAAAAGTAAAACTGCAGGTGAATAAAATGGCACTAACTGACAAAAAACAATCAATACTAAACGCCGCTTTTAATTTGTTTTCATCAAAAGGATTCCATAAAACTAAAATGATAGACATTGCCGAAGCGGCGGGAATTGGGAAAAGCACCATATATGAGTATTTCTCAGGAAAAGATTTGATTTATATAGAATTTATTAAGGAAAACTTTTTAGGAGCCTATAAAACTGTAGATCATTTATTCACCGACGATTCAAATGCTTCAGAAAAGCTTAAAAAATTCATTTGTTTTGAAACAGAAAACATTTCTGCTAATGGCAAAATTTTTGGTCTTTTGGAACATGAAATAAAAAGCTTTGATCAATGCCAAAATCAAGAGATTCATAAAATATTTTTCGAAGTTCAATATCTTAGATTTAATATTGTTAAAAAAATTATTGAAGAAGGCATTCAGAAAAAGGAATTTAAACAATTAGACCCTAATACAGCTGCTTCCGCCGTATTAGGGTCATTAACAGCCTTTCAGGTTTTCAGCAATAAGCTTCATTCTTTATCTGCCGACATAATTGATAGCGACTTTTTTACTAATGATAGTAGTTTTCATACGGACCAGTTTTTTGAAATACTGTTTTTCGGCTTAAAGAACTAAAAAGTCTTATGTTCAGCTTTTGGCTAAAATACCTATTTCATTTTTTTAAAATATATGGTAAAATTTTATTATTAAAATAGAATTTTGATACAAAGATGCATCAAACAATTATTATCTTAGAAATGATCTTAAAATACACCGCCTCATATTCTATTGCATAATTACTGATTTTTTAATAGTTGAATACAAAATTTGATATCATTTATTCAAACTGCTTGCTTACTTAATATGATTAATTGCGATTTATTTCTGTATCAATTATTAAATAGTCTCTACAGCTTCATTTTTCAGAATTTTTATACATTATTTCTTGCATTTTCGATTTAATTTTGAATCGCTCTCTCATATAATTCATATACTCTAAATTGAATAGAAGCTGAAACAAGCTTTTTCAAGCAGATGGCATAAATATTGCAAAAATAGTCCATGATATATATAAATCACCAGAACCTATTAAGGAGGTGAATGGGAATAAGGATTCTGGATTATAATAAATATGATGTCTTTATTTTTAATTATTTAAAAAATTATGGAGGTGTAGACCAATATGGCAAAAATTTCTCAGCGAGAAGTAGATGGCTTATTTGAACTAACAGATGGAGCCAGAGCCGAATTACAGAGTTCTACTTATTACAATGACGACTTGGCACCTACTAAATTAGCCGAAAGAACTTGGGGAACTTACCATATCGCATCCTTATGGGTAGGTATGTCCGTATGTATCCCAACTTATATGATGGCTTCTGGTCTAATGGCAGCAGGTCTTTCATGGTGGCAGGCTGTATTGAACATTGCTCTTGGTAACTTGATTGTACTTGTTCCCATGCAGTTAAACTCACATGCAGGAACAAAATATGGTATTCCTTATCCTGTATTTGCACGTCTTGCATTTGGTGTCAAAGGTGCACATATCGCTGCTATCGCAAGAGCAATCATTGGTGCCGGATGGTTCGGTATTCAGACTTGGATTGGCGGCGGAGCATTAAACACGGTAATTGGCGCAATAAGTTCAGGTTGGGCAAATTGGGCCGGTGGCATTTGGGTATCCTTCTTCATTTTCTGGGCCTTGAATGTATGGATCGCATACAAAGGACCCGAAGCCATAAAATTCATGGAATCCTGGGGCGCTCCTATTTTAGGTGTATTATCATTAGCCTTGATGGTTTGGGCTGTTACTGCCGTTACCGGCGCAGGATATACAGTAGGCGATATTTTAGATATGCCTGCCACTTATGATCCTGCTGATTTTTGGACAATCTTCCTGGGTGGACTTACCGGAAACATTGCATTCTGGGCAACCCTTGCATTAAATATTCCTGACTTCAGCCGATATGCAAAGGATCAGAAATCTCAATTCAACGGTCAGCTGTTAGGATTACCTACAACAATGGCAGCCTTTTCTTTTGTAGGTGTATTTGTAACCGGAGCAACCGGTCTTATTTTTGGTGAATTTTTATGGGATCCTGTAGATGTTGTCGCAAACATCGGCAGTCCTTTAGCTGCATTCTTGGGTGCAATTGGTATCGCCGTTGCAACATTAACAACCAACATTGCAGCTAATGTTGTAGCACCTGCAAACGGTATTTCAAATCTTAATCCGCAAAAAATATCCTTTAGTACCGGTGCATTAATCACTGGTATAGCCGGTGTTGCAATTATGCCTTGGAAGCTTCTTTCCAGCGCAGGCGCCTATATCTTTGGATGGTTGGGAACTTACGGATTATTCTTAGGACCTCTTGCAGGAATG
>CAZKKX010000219.1:0-2989 GCA_964553505.1 uncultured Eubacteriales bacterium
TATATGAAAGTTGCAACAAAAGCTTTCTTCTGGTGTTGGATAATCGTGTTATTCTACTGTTCCCATTTTATTGAAAGGAAACAGCCTTACGATCACTTTCCCCTGAATACTGCTCATGGAGACCTCCCCGACTCTCTCATCTCGACTGTCCAGACTATTGCACCTGTTATCGCCCATAACAAATAGCTTTCCTTCTTCTACTACTGTAGGTTCTAATTCTCCGGGTGTAGTGCCGCCATATATATAAGGTTCTTCCAATGCTTTTTCATTTCGATACACTATGCCTTTTTCTATTTTTATGATATCACCCGGCAGACCAATAACTCGTTTAATTAGATCCTTTTCCGAACCATCTATAGTAAGTTGATTTGTCTTAAATACAACAATGTCACCGTAATCCGGATCATCGGATATATAGGGAATACGGTTAATAATCAGATAGTCATATTCATTAATGGTCGGAAACATAGAATATCCTTTGACCAACGTAGGTCGTATAAAAGTCGTTATAATAAAAGCTATAATAATCGATATAATAATTGTTTTAACCCATTCTTTTATTGCATTTCCCTGTGCCATTGCCATCTCCCATTTTCCAAATGAAATCTTTATTATCATTTAATTATATTTTATTACTTTTTAACCTGTTTATCAATCTTTCTTGTGCTTTGTCAATGTAAAAATCCGATTTTATTAAATGGAAATAGTCTTAAAAATGCCTTTCCAATAATTCTGTCCTTTGAAACCATTCCTACTTGCTGACTTCTGCTATCCAAACTATTTGGACGATTATCTCCCATTAAGAAATACTCACCCTCCGGTACAGTAACAGACGTCATCTCACCAG
This sequence comes from uncultured Eubacteriales bacterium, assembly GCA_964553505.1. Lineage (GTDB taxonomy): Bacteria > Bacillota > Clostridia > Peptostreptococcales > JAAYPU01 > JAENZQ01. The sequence goes on from CAZKKX010000219.1 coordinate 848, forward strand.
GTGTAAAATCACCATTAATAAAATCTTCTTTAAGGGGCTCTCCGTTTCTATATACAACTCCATCTTTTATTTCCATTGTGTCTCCCGGAATCCCAATTATACGTTTTATTAATTGTTTCTTTTTACCCCCCTCGGTCAACAATTCACTTTTGAAAACAACGATATCACCATGTCTCGGTTGGTTTATTTTATATGTTATTTTATTTATGATTAAATAGTCATATTGCTTTATCGTTGGATACATGGAGTATTCCAAAACAAGAGTAGGTCTTATGAACATTGTAATAATCAAAGCGATTATTACAGAAATAACGATTGTTTTTACCCATTCAATAATATTATTTTTTGACATCATTCTCTCCTATTTGTTAATAATCTTTCTTCAATTTTTTTGAACTGCATTGGAATATCTGAAAAAATTTCTTTACCTTCCAAGTAATCCAGTGGCTGATAGCATTTTTGAAAAAATATTTTATATGCATGAAGATATTGACTTTTTAAATCAAATGTTCTTCTCATCTTATCATTTAATTTGCGGTTACCGTACTTTTCATCGCCAAGAATAGGAAAACCCAAATCAGAAAGATGAGCTCTGATTTGATGTGTTCGACCGGTAATAATCTCAGCTTCTACTATTGTATATATCCCATTTCCCCTTAATGGTCGAAAAATTGTCTCAATCTCCTTTGTGTTCTTATTTGTTTGCGAAACCAAAGATACCTTATTCTTTTTTTGGTTTTTGATAATATTTCCCTTTACATATATGGGTTTTTTAAGACCGCCCTCGACCATTGCAATATAAAATTTACGAATATTATTTTTTTCTCTTATCATAGCATTTAATACCTGAAGGGATCTGTTATTTTTACCAAAAATCACCAGACCGCTGGTGTTTCTGTCCAATCGATTAACTGCCGCCGGGATAAATGTCTTCTCTGTTTCAGGATTATAATCTCCTTTTTGATTTAAGTATGCAACTACCTGATTCACTAAAGTGTTTTTCTTCTCATCTTTTGTTCCATGAACTAATAGCCCTTTTGGTTTTTCTACTATAATGATATTTTCATCTTCATAAGCAATTTTGAAATCTTTTTTGATATTCTTGATAGTTTTTTTTCCTTTTAATATTCTGATGTTCTCTTCACTAATATATAAAGTAAGAACATCTCCTTCCTTAAGTATCGTATCAACTTTAGCCCTTTTCCCATTCAGCTTGATATTTTTCTTTCTTACCAATTTATAGACATAACTCAAAGAAGCATCGGAAAGATATTTTCTTAAAAACTTATCAACTCTTTGGTTTGCCTCATTTTCACTTATTTTTATTTCAATCAATTAATATCTCTTCCTTTTTTCTGTATCATTCCTCTTTATATTGTAATATATTTTTCTTTGTATTGGTAATTTTTATTATTGTACTATATTGTCATATTATGTTACATTATTATTAGTAAAGAAGAAAATAGGTGAATAAAATGTTCGAAAAAATAAAAGATTTTTTTTATAATATCAATGATTTAATTGTCGCGGTTCTAATAATTGCTTTAGCTTCTTATGTTATTACTTGGAAAATAGGAGACATACTGAGTTATCCGGATCAGGTTGTAGCACAGGGAGCAATCATCCCCCCACATGCTTCCGAATATGAGGATGATTTAACCGAGCCCGATTTTGAAAACTCCCAAGATAATGATTTACCTGACGAAGTGGAAACCCCTCCTTTACAACAGGAACCTGATGAAACAATAGACGAAACACCCTCTTCATCAGCAGAAGAAGATGAAGAGGATGATATAGATGATACACCGACACAACCGATTAATAAAATAACCATTGATATTCCTTCCGGCACTTCAGGTGTTTCGATTGCTAAAATGATTCAGGAAAAAGGGCTGATAAGCAGTACTTCGGAATTTCTGAATCGTCTGGAAGAAAGAAAATTGGATGTTAAGCTTCGGGCAGGAAAATTTAATATACCCGAAAATGCATCCATTGATGAAATAATCAATATATTGACAGGACAGTAAAACATGGTTTTAAGGTTTAAGATTTATTGAAAGAATTTGCTTAAAAAGCAAATTCTTTTTAGGCTGTTGAAAATCTCCGAATTTCTGCGTTGCTGCTTTCAAGCGAACATGCTCA
>CAZKKX010000220.1:0-2984 GCA_964553505.1 uncultured Eubacteriales bacterium
CTTTTTCTGATTTCTTTATCTGTCTCACTAAAAAAAGGAATTTTATAGGTATTGTGAATAATCACCTCAATCTGAGAAAACAAAGGATGTTGTAAATGTGACATTTCTACCATTTGATTTTCAGATAACGTAAACTTTTGGTAATAATTGTTTAAATATGGTTCAACATCTTTCTTTAAGTCCGCACTATTATGCAAATAGTAATACAGCCGATTCTCAGGCACCAAATCTTCGGCAACAATATTCCCGCCCAGATAATAACCATAACGCTCTGATACCATATTTATAACCGATTGAAGACATGTCTGTTGATACATATGAACAAGAATATAAATCATAGCAACCGTTACCAAAATCATAACGGGAAATATAAGCGCGGCTTCTATAATAATACTCCCTCTATTTTTCATATCGCATTCTTTTCTCATGTGCAAACCTACATATTACTAAAGTCAGAACCGACTAAATCATTGAAAACACTCGAAATAAACTCCCCAATCTTTCCTTTAAAAAGAATTCCCATTCCTATTGCGATGGCAATAAGTATCGCAACCTGGACCATTTCCATCCCTCGCTGATCCTTTAATATTTTTTTTATTCTTTCAACCATTGTTCTTTCCCCCTTTACTTTGGTTTATGAATTATAGATTATGAATTATTTATATGTCCTCCGCCTTCTGTTTCCTGTTCACATTTCCATCAATACAGGTGTAATAATGATAGCAATCAGCACCATCAGAAGAATAACCAGAGGAAAAGCCAATTTGGTTTCTGCAAGTCTACCCATTTCTTCCGCTCTGCTCTTGCGATTATTCCAGACAAGATCTGCTTCTGATTGCAGTTTTTCTGATAAAGTGCTCCCCGAATGGATATTCTCACTTACAATAGAAACAAACCTCATTATTTCTTTTACTCGACATCTGTTAGCAAAGTTTTTCAACTCGTATATTAATGATGTTCCACTTTCTTCAACATTCCTTATCACTGCAGTTAGCTCCTCGTAAAGAGCTCTTTGTGTCTTTCCTCTGCAATGTTCCTGATAATCCATAGCAATCTTTTCTAAAGCACTTTGAACAATTAATCCTGCGTTTATAAGTAAAATCAATTTACATATAAATTCAGGAAAGTCTTTTTCGATTTCCATCCGTTTTATCTTTATATTCTTGTTGATTTTACTGTGTTTTCCGTAAAAAAGTATGAGTAAAACCGAAATCATGATAATCATAACAGTCTTTACATATTGAGTTCTTTCTGTCATCCATTGAATTGATATATCCTCATATGTGTTGGGAAGCCGGAGAAATTCACCTTCGTTTTCTCTGCTTAATACTTCTGTTACTTTATTAATACCAACTTTTATAATTTCCTGAGGGGAGGCCTGAGTTTTAAAAGGAACTATGGTTAATTCAACAGGGAATATTTTAGTCTTATCCTGAAGCTCAAGCTCAGCATATAAAACAATATCTTGAGCTGCTTCAATATCATTTGAATATACATTTCCTTTTTCGTCTACCAAGCTTGGAGTATTCGAATTCCATTTGATGTTTACAAATGTGTCATAATCCTTTGAGAAGAGGTCGAGGGATTTATAAACATGTTGTAAATCCGCATTCTCCCCTATTATCGCAGAGGGAATTCTATCTATTGTTTTGTTGAATTTTTGCCCTATTTCTTCTTCGGAAAGCTCTTTACTTCTTACTCTAATTATTCTGTCTTCCACATATTCATTGTCTTTATATCTCATAAACGCCTGTATTTCATAAAACTTGTCCCCTTCTTCCCATAAAGGTCTTCTTATTTCTGCAATTTCACTATCGTTTAATTGTTCCTTATATACAGCTATCATCAGCAGCATACAGAAAACGATAAGTATGAAATACAAATAGGCTGCCGTCCGAATCTTATCAAATTTTAGTTTGCGGATATAATCCTTTTCGCCATATAGTTCAAGATATTTATCTTTCAATAGTTTTTCCGAACCAAACACTCTCTCGGGAAGAATCTTTATTAATGTCATGGATGCAGGATATAATAGGCGTACAATTCTTTCATATGTTTGGTTTTTTATAAACCCGTATTTCTTCTTTCCATATAGAAAAACGCCTATCAAAAATAAAAATATGAATAGAAAAAGTAGTATTAACATCCCTACACCTCAATATCAGTTATCTTGGAACTCCATTTATATGCCAGTCCAATTGATAATAAACCCGTTGTCATAATAATCCTTCCCAAAGCCGTCGTATACATTTCATCCAAATATCCAGGTGATACCAGCGACAGAAACAGTATTACAATAAATGGCATTGCTGTTAAGATTCTGGCTTCGTATTTTTTTTGAGCAATTATTGTCTCTATTTCTCTTTTGACATTTATCTTTTCTATAATCATCTCCGAAGTTCTTCGAATAATCATCTCAAGATCCCCTCCTGTTTCTCTGCTTGTCACATAGATATCCGTAAAATTAATAATGTCATCAACTTCTGTTCTGTGAGCAAAATCCATAAAAATATCTTCCATGCTTTCATGAGTTTCTTCAAAGCGTTTTATCATAAATTTAAATTCTCGTAAAATGTATGCTTCGTGAGAATATAATAATTCCAAGTTGTTTATGGCATCTTTGACAGCGTAAGGCATCTGTCTACCGGCAGAAATGGAAGAAGAAATAGAATAAAGAGCATCCCTAAATTGCTCATTCAACTCCAACTTTCGTTTTCTTTTTAAACTGTCTTTAAATATCTTTTCCGAAAAAAAAGATAATCCCGAAAACATTATGGATAATGTAATATTTTGATAAAATATAAATGCTGCTATAAATAAGATAACGGCAGTCTGCATAAACGCCCTTACCTTTTCTTTTTTATTCAACTTATAAATCCCATAATGCTCCGGCAGTCCGTTTTTCTCTCTAAGCGTTTTTTCAGAATCCTTCTTCAACTTCTTTCCGGATATATTCCATCTTCTTGCTTTTTTCAAATTACTCT
>CAZKKX010000221.1:0-2942 GCA_964553505.1 uncultured Eubacteriales bacterium
CCAAAAGCAGGGAAAACCATCTTGCTAAAAAAAGTGGCGAATAGCATTACCAAGCTTTATAATAATATAGAAGTTATTGTATTGCTGATTGATGAGCGGCCTGAAGAAGTAACGGACATGCAGCGTTCAATAGACGGAGATGTCATTTATTCTACCTTTGATGAACTTCCTTCCAATCATATAAAAGTAGCTGAAATGGTGCTGTCAAGAGCTCAGAGGTTAGTGGAACACGGAAAGGATGTCGTTATTCTTCTTGATAGCATTACCAGACTTGCAAGAGCCTATAACCTGACGATTCCTCCAACAGGCAGAACTTTATCGGGAGGGCTTGACCCTGGAGCATTACATAAACCAAAGAGATTTTTTGGTGCGGCACGAAACATGGAAGAAGGCGGAAGCATTACCATACTTGCGACAGCACTTGTGGATACGGGAAGCAGGATGGATGATGTGATTTTTGAAGAATTTAAAGGAACAGGCAATATGGAATTGCATTTGGACAGAAAGCTATCAGAAAAACGGATTTTCCCAGCGATAAATCTGAATAAATCAGGGACAAGAAGGGAAGAATTGCTGTTAAATCAAGAAGAACTGGAGACCATCTGGAACATTCGGCGGGCCATGGCAAATAACCCCACACAGGAAGTAACGGAAACTATTATTACATATTTGATGAAGACAAAATGCAATCAAGATTTTGTCCATTTGATGAAGAAGGTACTGGCGGATTGATAAGACAGAAGATTAAGCTTTTAAAAAAACATTGAATCGAAAAAGAGAGTGTGCTATAATTGAATAGCTATCGCTAAAAAGGTGTTTAACAGATAGATACTACAGGATGGAAAGAGGTGAGTCGGTATGAAAAGCGGAATACATCCAGATTATAAAGAATGTGAAGTAAAATGTGCATGCGGCAATACTTTTAAAACAAAATCCATTAAGGAAGAAATCAGGCTTGAAGTATGTTCGGAATGCCATCCTTTCTTTACCGGAACACAAAAATTCTTAAGCCGTGGCGGACGTATTGAAAAATTCAAGAAAAAATATAGCATGGATGAAGAAAAATAAGAATAAGAATAAAAATCGGAGAGTTGCTCTCCGATTTTTTACCGTCAATCTTAAACCTTAAACCTAATCTTAAATCTACACCTTAGACCTAACCTCTGCCTTTACAACTCTGTTTCTTCCCGCTAAATCCTTAAAAACCACGATATTTGAATATTCATTTCTTTCAGCAAGTAATGAGCAAACGTCCGGAGCTTGATTATATCCGATTTCAAGAAAGAGATGACCGGAGCTCTTAATATATTTAGGTGATTCAGTGCCGATGCGTCTGTAAAATTTAAGCCCATCTTCACCACCGTCCAATGCTTGTCGAGGTTCAAAATTTGAAACTTCGACCTGAAGTGAAACCATGTCTTTACTTGGGATATAAGGTGGATTTGATACAATGATATCGAAACTATCTTTTACCGGCTCGAATAAATCACCACATAAAAAATTAATACGACGATGAACGCCATGCCGCAAAGCGTTTTTTCGGGCAACCTTTACTGCTTCAGAGCTAATATCTATTCCGCAAACTACAACATCCGGAAGGTAGTAGGCAAGACTTACGGAAAGGGCTCCGCTGCCGCATCCAAGATCTAATATATTCATGCGCTTATGGGTTTTCTTTACTGTTTCTATAATGTTTTCTACTAATATTTCAGTATCAGGCCGGGGAATCAATACACTTTCATTTACAAAAAAATCAAGCTTCATAAATTCCTGGTTTCCTGTGATGTAAGGAATGGGCTTTCCCTTTTTTCGTGCTTCTATTAGAGAAAGATAATTATAGTAGACTGAAAGAGAGATTTCTTTTTTAGGGTACATAAACAGATAGCTTCGGTCTTCATCAAGAATAAAGGACAGCAAGACCTCTGCATCAAGAAGCGGCGATTGGCTGCCGCTTTCCTGAAGTTGGGAAGAGGCATAATTTAATATTTGTTTTATTTCCAATTTCATAGATCTTCATTACCTTCGGAATAATCTAAAACAGCCTTAAGGGAGGACAGTGCCGTTTCAATCTGGGAGGCATCCGGTTCTTTAGTGGTTAGTATTTGCAGCCACAGACCCGGCAAGCTGATAACTTTTATAAGAGAAGAACTGCTTTTGCCCGCCCAACGCAGTAATTCATAAGATAAACCGGCAATCAAGGGTATGAATAAAAGCCGGGATGTAATGCGCACCAAAAGGTTTGGCCATCCTAACAGAGAGAAAAGCAGCAGGCTTATAACCAGTACAAACATCATAAAGCTGGTTCCGCATCTTGGGTGGAGTACGGGAAAAGGTGTACAATTTTCAACTGTGAGGTCCAAACCGCTTTCATAACAATGAATGGATTTATGCTCGGCACCATGATATTGAAAAACCCGCCGAATATCTTCCAATTTGGAAATAACAGCGACATAAACAACAAACATAAAAATTCTCAGAACACCTTCACAGAGGTTAAGCAGGATAGCATTTTCAGTAAAATGTTTAAAAAAATTAATGGCAATGGTAGGAAGGATTACAAAAATTCCGATAGTAAAAATCAGTGCAATAACCACAGAAAAATACAATAAAAATGTGGTAGCATGATCTCCCAATTTTTTTTCAATCCAAAGATCAAATTTGCTTTTTTCCATATCTACGCCGGCTTCTTCCAGGACTTCTGCAGAATACATTAAAGTCTTGGTACCGGTAACCAAAGCATTTCCAAAAGCATAGATGCCTCTGATGATGGGGAATTTTGCAATTTTGCCCAATGGTTTTAGTTTATCTACCTTAAGGGTTATTTCTCCATTTGGCTTTCTTACAGATGTGGCCATGCATGAGGAGCCTTTCATCATGACGCCTTCTATTACAGCTTGACCGCCTATTTTAGTGGGGCAAGCATCTTTTCTAAATATTTTATC
>CAZKKX010000222.1:0-2929 GCA_964553505.1 uncultured Eubacteriales bacterium
CAAAGAAAAAGAAATGATCGAAATGATACAAAAGCATATGCCTAAAAGCTCCATGCAGTTAAATAAACTCTTTCAATCAGATGCTGAAATCATCGATTTTCATGGTAAAAAACTTGTTTACAGTATAGACGAATTTTCCGAAGAAGATATGTTCAGATACGAAGATCCTTATATCTTGGGATGGAACATGGCAGTGGGAACCATCAGCGATATTTATGCCTGTGGAGGAACACCGGAGTATTACGCCCATAGCATTACGGTTAACCATTCCTGTTCATTTGAGTATGTAGAACAACTTGCAATGGGTATCTCGGATGTTCTGAAAAAAACAGGTACGTTTTTTATCGGAGGCGATATTAGTTATGCGGATGTTTGGCGTTATACCGGTTCAATAATCGGTATATTAAATGATAAACCAATACTGAGAAAAGGGTCCAAGATAAATGATGATATATTTATTTCCGGGGAAATAGGTTCAGGCAATATAGAGGCTGCACTAAAATTATATTCTGATTATTTATTATCTCAAAATAATAAAAATGTGTTTATTTTAAGAAATAAAGAAGCAGATTTGATACGGCAATACTGCAATTGCTGTATCGATACCAGCGATGGTGTATATCGCGCGCTCACAACAATATCAGATATAAACAAAACCGGCTATGAACTTCGAGGTTTACCTTATAGAAGCGATGGCATCCTGCTTGCGGACTCACTAAATTTACCTAAAGAAATGTTGTTTGTAGGAGAATGCGGTGAATATGAACTGCTTTTTACCATTGATAAAGAAAAAAGTGAGGTTTTTTTGGAAAATGCCGCTGAAAAGAACCTTAAATTTTATAAAATCGGTGAAGTAAGAGAAAAAGGTATTAAACAGCTTCACACAGATAATCAAGTTATTGACTTAGGAGCATATCATCTGAATGCAAGAGATTACCAGGACAAAAAAGCGTATCTAAAGGATATCTTAGAATTCTTAATAATAGAGAAACAGGAGCCAAGTTTATGAAAAAAAGAGTGGTTATTACAGGAATAGGGCCGGCTACAGCATTGGGAATAGGTAAAGATGAAATGTTCAAAAACTTATTAAATATGAAAACCTGTATATCCCGTATACCAATGCGTTATGAAAAAAGCTATCATTTTAAATCACGTTTTTTTGTTCCCGGTCCGGAATTTTCGTTAAAGGAGCATGACATTCCACAAAACTGCGAAAATATTATGGAAGAAATATCAAGGCTTTCTGTTATATGTGCAAAGCTGGCTTTAGAGGATGCGGGATTTTCAATAAAATTTAAAAATGGAAATTGTCAAGCAGACTGCCCGAAGGACTGCATGACAATAATCGGTGTAGGTATGAGCAGCCTTCAAACAGCAATGAATTCTCATACGGCCCATATTTCAGAATGTAATAATTCAAATAAATATCGTTACAATCGTATGGTTATTCCCATGTTGATGCCTAATTCAGCCTCATCATGGATAACCATACTATTTGGTATTAAAGGTTATAATTATACCGTAAATGCTTCATGTGCATCCGGAAGTATGGCAATAGGAGAAGCTTATAATAATATTATGCAAGGCAGATGTGACACTGTCATAACAGGCGGGGTAGAAGCTCTGTCTGAAGAAAGCGGATCTATTATGAGAGGATTTGACATGCTGACTGTCTTGACCAAATCCAGGGACGGATTACCCCTTCCTTTTTCCAGAGACAGAAGCGGTTTTTTATTTAATCAGGGTGCCGGATGTGTTCTTATTCTTGAAGAGCTTCAAAAAGCAAAAAAAAGAGGTGCAAGGATTTATGCAGAAATATCAGGATATGAATGCTCCGGCGATGCATACCATATTGTCCAAATGGAACCTTCCGGTAAAAGGATAGAAGAATTATTCAAGAAACTTGTCAAGGAAATAAAAATTGATTATCTTAATGCTCATGGAACAGCAACTATTTCTAATGATGAAATTGAAGCAAAAATAATACAAAATATTTTCGGAAATAGAAGCAATCAACCTTATATCAATTCTACAAAAGGCCTGTTGGGACACAGTATAGGTGCAAGCGGAGCAATTGAAGCAGCAGTAACAGCTTTGTCAATAAAAAAATCTGTTATACACGGCAACTTGACCACTAATCCAATAGAAGACCTCAATCTACCATTATTATCTACGGAAGCGTCTATAAAATATGGGTTATCGGCTTCGTATGGTTTCGGAGGACATAATGTCTTATTACTATTAAAGAGGTTTGATAAAGATGAATAATGTTATGATTACTGGTTCAACCGGATTTATCGGAAGCCATATTACAAGAATTTTTTGTGCAAACCAAATAGATGTGGGCTGCCTGATAAGAAATAATAGTAATACATCGAACATACAAGGACTGCCGGTAAAAATACGGATAGGTGATATAAGAAATGAAACTGACTTAACAGAAGCTTTTCAAGGATATGATTGTGTAATTCATAACGCAGCCAAAGCATCCGACTGGGGCAACTATGATGAATTCTACCATACTAATGTTATCGGAACTTTAAATGTGCTTCGTGCCTGTTTAAACTTAGGAATTGTCAATGTAATACTGGCATCTTCAAACTCGGTATATGGAGAAGAAAACTGCCTTGTTGAAAAAAACGAGAATACACCTTATCTTTCTCATTACAACTATTTTGCAGACGGTGTTTTTCCCAGTAAATTAAATTATTATCGCGATACAAAAGCTTTGGCAAAGCAGGAAGCAATAAGATTTGCCGAAAAGAATAAACTTAACCTTATCATAATAGAGCCGGTTTGGGTTTACGGAGAAAGAGAATTTAATACGGGGTTTTATGAATACCTTAAAACAGCAAGCAGTGGAATTCCATTTTTGCCGGGTTCAAATAAAAATAAATTTCATGTCATATATGCAGAAGACCTGGCAAAT
>CAZKKX010000223.1:0-2801 GCA_964553505.1 uncultured Eubacteriales bacterium
GGGGACTTGAACCCCTGACCTCCTGACTGCCAGTCAGGCGCGCTCCCAGCTGCGCCAAAAGCCCATGCGTTATTCTCTGTTATCCATAATAACATATACTTTATTTCTCTTGCAATATTTAAATTCTTGTTTTTAGTGATAAAATATGCCATGTTACGCATACTGCTATGATAAACATTATGATTCTGATTATCAGTATTTTGACGATAAAGATACCGGAATACAGCATCATTGCCCAAAGAAGGGTAATACTAAATATCTTTGCTTTAAGAGGGATTCCCTTTCCGTCAAGATAGTCTTTGATATACTTTCCAAAAATTTTATGTTCTATAAGCCAGCTATAAAGTTTTGAAGATGATCGGATATAACACGCTGCTGCCAATAAAAGAAAAGGAGTTGTGGGAAGCAAAGGTAAAAAAATACCGATAAAACCTGCTGCAACACTTACTGATCCTATAATAATTAGTATATATTTCTTCATATGCTTAATAATATCCCCTTTATAAAATCAAAAACCGCCATGGATAATCCCGACGGCTTTTGAACTGTTTATTTTGTCCTTTATTATCTCTTTGAGAACTGAGATGCTTTTCGTGCTTTTTTCAATCCGTATTTCTTTCTTTCTTTCATCCTTGGATCTCTGGTAAGGAATCCTGCTTTTTTAAGAACACCTTTCAAGTCTTCATCTGATCTAACCAGCGCTCTTGAAATACCATGTCTTAGTGCTCCTGCCTGTCCTGTATATCCCCCACCATTGACAGTTGCAACAACATCAAATCTACCTTCCATTTGTGTTAAATCAAAAGGTCTTCTGATTTCTCTTTTAAGTATTTCATAATCAAAATAGTCCTCAAGGTCTTTTCCGTTGATTGTGATTTTACCTTCGCCAGGGATTAATCTTACTCTTGCAATAGAGGACTTCCTTCTACCGGTTCCATAATACTGTACCTTTGCCATTTTCGATTACCTCCCCTCCTATACCTCAAGTACTTCAGGTTTTTGAGCCTCATGCTTGTGCTCAGGACCACAATAAACCTTGAGTTTTGTATACATTTGTCTTCCTAATTTTCCTTTTGGAAGCATACCTTTTACTGCTTGTTTTACGATTTCTTCCGGCTTTTTCATTAACATTTTTTCAAAAGAAAGTTCTTTTAATCCTCCGGGGAACCCGGTATGATGTCTATACATCTTTTGGTCTCTTTTTTTGCCTGTAACGTCTACCTTTTCCGCATTCACAATGATTACATAATCACCTGTATCAACATGAGGCGTATAGGTAGGTTTATGTTTACCTCTTAAGATAGTTGCTACCTGGGTAGCAAGCCGACCCAAAGTTTTTCCTTCAGCATCAACAACATACCATTTTCTTTCCACTTCATGAGGTTTTGCAATGAATGATTTCATTAATATTACCTCCATTTTAACTTTTCACCATTAAAATACGTCTATACAAAATCCGGGGCTAGTGGATTTTTATACAAAATGCGGTATCATTATATTATAATGTACTATTAATGTCAAGAAACCAGCCTGAATTTCAACAGGCTTTCTAAAGATTTTTTCTTAGTATTCTCCGAAATTTTCATTATAGGTTATTTTACTTCTTAAAAAAATTCTTATGCCTTGAAATTTAAAAACTACTATGTTATTATAACACTGAATTTTTTATCCCATGGCTAATAATTCTGTTATAAAAGCAATGAAGGATCCAGTAGCAATTCGTAAGTTCTGATTTTAGAGAATAGTCGGTAGCTGCAAGACTATAGACTTCAAATATTGTGAATTACACTCCTGAGCTTTCGCAAGACGGTTTCTGCCCGTTACAGCAGAAAGAGAGCAGGATTAATTCCTGAATTAAGGTGGTACCGCGGCTTTTTCGTCCTTATATGATGAAAAAGTCTTTTTATTTTAACTTTTTAAAATGTTAAAATAAGTGTTAAATATAAGTAGTTTACTTCAAAATTAGTATAAGTTTTTAAGTGTTGAGTTTTAAGGACAATATTAGTTTTCAATTTTCATTTGAATAGAAGGAGGAAATAGTAATGTTGAATGTATATGATGTTCTCAAAGATAGAGGATTTATTCAACAAACAACACATGATGAAGAATTGAGGGAGCTTCTTGGCAGAGAAACAGTTATTTTTTATATTGGGTTCGATCCTACTGCGGACAGCCTTCATGTCGGTCATTTTCTTCAGATAATCACCATGATGCATATGCAACAGGCAGGACATAAGCCGATTATTCTATTAGGCGGCGGTACAACCATGGTGGGCGATCCTTCAGGAAAAACCGATATGAGAAAAATGCTGACAAAAGAAGGCATTCAAGAAAATGCTGATAAATTTAAAAAGCATTTTATGAAGTTTCTTGACTTCTCTGATGGTAAAGCCATAATGGTTAATAACGCCGAATGGTTGCTGGATTTAAATTATGTTAATTTTCTCAGAGATATCGGAAAGCATTTTTCAGTAAACCGAATGCTGACAGCAGAATGTTATAAATCAAGATTGGAGCATGGTCTTACTTTCTTAGAATTCAATTATATGCTGATGCAATCCTACGATTTCCTTGAATTGAATAAAAGATATAATTGTAAGTTACAAATGGGCGGCGATGATCAGTGGTCTAATATCATCAGTGGTGTAGATCTGGTCCGAAGAGTATTAAATGAACAAGTTTTCGGGATGACTTTTACACTTCTTACCACAAGTGAAGGCAAAAAAATGGGCAAAACAGAAAAAGGTGCTTTATGGTTGGATCCGGAAAAAACTTCTCCATATGAGTTTTATCAGTACTGG
>CAZKKX010000224.1:0-2763 GCA_964553505.1 uncultured Eubacteriales bacterium
ACTGGGCTGACTGCATATATTGCTTTACCCTGTTTTGTTCAATGGAATTTTTAAAAATATTGTTATTCATCCATACTCCACCTTTCAAATTTCAGTTTTTTGTAAGCTTACATTAATTATTTTGTTCATATCTTATATTAATATAGTTAGTAAATTTACGTACAAAATCAAATTCTTGATTTTACATAATTTTTTTTAATACTGAAAATTTCATCCTCCTATATTGCACGATCTTACATGGTATTATTTGGAAATTTTTAAAAGCAATAGTTTTCTTCTTTGATTATATTATCTTCACAGCCGGTTTTAAAAACTACCAAAACTTTGCATTCAATAGATGAAATCTAAGAATCCTTCTTTAATTCTCTTAGTGCATTTAATATCTCGTAATATTCGCGATCTAACGCTTCCCTATTATCTCCTTGAGACGGTGTTGATAATCTTCCTATGACATCCGAAAGGCGGTTTTCCAAAATCATTTTCTTTTTTTTAGTTTCTTCTTTAAGCAAATTCTTTGCCTTATTGTTCTTGTTCAGATACTCCGTATAATTTCCTGTATATTTCTTGATTTTCTTGTCTTCAATCACCATAATGTGGTCTGAAACCGCATCTACAAATTGTCTGTCATGAGAAACAAATAATAATGTTCTGTCATAATTTTTTAAAGCCTCCTCTATCACCTCAAGAGCATTGATATCCATATAATTTGTAGGTTCATCTAATATAAGCATATTGATATTCTGAAGCAGTACTTTGACTAATGAAACCTTTACGCGTTCTCCTCCGCTGATAAATTGTACCTTTTTATATATAGACTCCCCTTTAAATAATAGCCTTGCGAGCAATAGCCTTGCAAAGCTTTCGGGGTAAATGCTGCTTTCCATTACATTTCCAATAATACTTAGTCTTTTATCAAGAATATCCAAATCCTGACTAAAATATCCGATCTTTGCGCCATATGCAATTTTTATGGCCGCATCCTGATCCATGATCATTTTAATCAAGGTAGTTTTTCCGCACCCATTTGGTCCGATTAAAGCCGTTTTTGTACCATTATAAATATTAAATTCAGCATTTTTAAATATGATTTTATCTCCAACTGTTTTGTTTATATGTTTTCCTTCTATAATGATTTTGGTATGAAGCCTATCGGAATCCATAATATCCAACTTGATTCTCGACTGTTCAGCAGGTTTTTCTTTGACCTCCAGATGCTCGATTCGTTTTTCTACGCTTTTAACTGCTTTTTCAAGATTCGCCTTAGCTTTCTGAGATCCCATCTTATGAAGCCTGGCCTCGGAATTCCCCATGCGCCTGGGGGTTTTTCTTATATTTTTAGCTTTTTGCTTTGTATCTTGAACGACTTCCTTAAGCCTTTTTTTCTCTTTTACATAAGCTTCATATTCAAATTCGGCTCTTTCCCTTTCTTTCATTTTCTGGTTCCTGTAACTGCTATAGTTTCCTTTATAAACCCTTACCTTTCCGCTTTCTACCTCTATGATCTGATTGCATAACTTATCTAAAAAAGTTCGATCATGAGATATGATCGCCAGAGCACCTCTATATTTACCAAGTTTTTCTTCCAACAGCTCAATTCCTTCCATATCTACATTACTGGTGGGTTCATCCGCAAACACTATGGAACTGTTCTGTTCTAAAGCTTCTGCTAATTTGAACCTTGTCTTTTCTCCACCGCTCATATTTGAATCCCAAGCATCTGCAACGCCAAATTTTGAAGCCATTTCTCTGCTTATATTTTTCCTGTCCGGCGATTCCAGTTGGGATATATAGGCCGCTTTTCCCTTCTGTTTTACCCAGCCTTCATCTGGTTCAAGCTTTTGGCATAATATATTTATCAAAGTCGTCTTACCTGCACCATTCCGCCCAACTATACCCGTCCGATCCTCCGAATAGATTTTTAAGTTTTCTATATCCAGTATCAATCTGTCCCCATAATACTTTTTTATCTCATTGCACTCAATCAATAGCATAAAAAAACCTCCCTGTATAGAGAGGATAGTACTGCATTACGCTTTTTCGTATAACCTGACAGTCTGAAGAATTGCATCACTGCACAGCAAAAAAATAAACATTCATCAGGTTAAATACATTAATAAAGTACTTACAATTATGAAATACTATCCACTCATCCATTCTGAAAAAACAATCAGCAATAAAATTTTGAAGTTTTTTCAATAGTCTTGATCATTAAAAATCTTTAATCAATGGTTAAAGTGAATTATAATTTCATTCCGTAAATACCTTGCCCTTTCATTATATGATGCTTTTTCTATTTCGATTGTACAGATTATTCCTTCTGCTGTCAATACACACATTTATCAGTATTTATCAACTGCCAATCACTCAAAAACTGTAAACAATAAAACTTCCTATAAGATAAACCCCTATTATCTTTTATTAAGAACTATCCCATTACCATTTATTGTTGAAACGCTTTATCAATGATATAATATTTTTGATTAAATTTATAACTATCCAAACTTGAATAATTTACAGATATTTGCAATTTTTAGCGAGGGGGACCAAATAATGAATTACAAAGAATTATCAGAAAAACTTAACACTATTTTAAAAATGGAGCATCCTGCAGTAGGGATCAAATTATTAACTGATAATCATATACCTCCTGGATATGATTCCGGGCAAAAATATACCTTTTGTCAATTCATCATGAAAGCCCGGGAAGGAAATAAACTACTGGCCAACGGCGACAATATCGCCTGTGCAAACGGTGCTTCGGCA
>CAZKKX010000225.1:0-2629 GCA_964553505.1 uncultured Eubacteriales bacterium
TATTTTTAAAATTAATAAAATCAGGGTTGACGTCTGCAATTTGAAATAGTACAATATTAATAATTTTATTAAGGACAATAGTAATGAAGGAGAAAAAGATGCTTTTTATGTTTTATAGAGAATCAACGGCTGGTGTAAGTTGATACATGAAAGTATGTAATGGTCACTCCCGAGCTGCTCTTTTGAAATGGATGAGTAAATTGAGCCGGTTAAAGCCGTTAACGACAATGAAGATATCTTTGAGTACAGTACATTTAAGATATGATTTAGGGTGGTACCGCGAGAAATAGCTTTCGCCCCTAACGATGTTAGGAGGCGGGAGCTTTTTTAGTCCTGAAGAAAGTTGGCATAATATAATAATTTAATCTAATCTAAAGCTTATAAAAAACTATATGTTAAAAGGAGATGTTATTATGGCTAAAATGTATTATGAAAAAGACGCAGACCTGAAATTATTAGATGGAAAGAAGATTGCAATAATTGGATTTGGGAGTCAAGGGCATGCACATGCGCTAAATTTGAAAGAAAGCGGGGCAGATGTGGTTGTCGGTTTGTATGAAGGTAGCAAATCAGTAGGAAAAGCCAAAGCAGACGGGCTTTCGGTCATGAGCGTAGCAGAAGCAGCAAAAGCAGCAGATATTATTATGATACTTGTTCCGGATGAAAAACAGAAAAAAATATATGAAGAGGATATTAGAGACAATTTAGCCGAGGGAAATACTTTAGCTTTTGCTCACGGTTTTAATATTCACTTTAATCAGATTGTTCCTCCTAATAATGTAGACGTATTCATGGTTGCGCCAAAAGGACCGGGGCATTTGGTACGCAGAGTATATTCGGAAGGATTTGGTGTACCGGCATTGATTGCCGTATATCAGGATTATTCAGGGAAAACAAAAGACATTGCTTTGGCATATGCCAAGGGAATTGGAGGAACAAGAGCCGGTGTGCTTGAGACGACATTCCTGGAAGAAACTGAGACCGATTTGTTTGGAGAGCAGGCAGTACTATGCGGTGGTACAACAGAGCTTATTAAAGCAGGATATGATACTTTGGTAGAAGCAGGGTACCAGCCTGAAATTGCATATTTTGAGTGTCTTCACGAATTAAAACTCATTGTGGATCTTCTCTATGAAGGCGGTTTTGAGAAAATGAGATACAGTGTAAGTGATACGGCTGAGTATGGTGATTATATGAGTGGCAGAAGAATAGTCAACGAAGGCACCAGAAAAGAAATGAAAAAGATACTTGAGGAAATACAATCCGGACAATTTGCAGAAAAGTGGATATTGGAAAATATAGCCAATAGACCCAACTTTAATGCAGTTAAGCGACGTGAACTGGAACATCCAATTGTTAAAGTCGGTAAAAAATTAAGGAATATGATGTCTTGGATTAAAAAATAATGGCAACTAAGGAGGAGTTTTATTATGCAGTTGACAGGGTCTCAAATCATAATGGAATGCTTGAAGGAACAAAAAGTTGAATATATATTTGGGTATCCGGGCGGACAGATTATGCCGGTATATAATGCATTGTATGATTATATGGATTGCTTTAAACATATTCGTACCAGCCATGAACAAGGTGCCGTTCATGCTGCAGACGGGTACGCACGTTCTACTGGGAAAGTAGGCGTATGCTTTGCAACCAGCGGACCCGGTGCAACAAATACTGTAACAGGTATTGCAACTGCATATATGGACTCTGTTCCTCTGGTAGTAATAACCGGGCAAGTACCACTTAGCATGATTGGAAAAGATTCTTTTCAGGAAGTGGATATAACCGGGATATCTTTACCCATAACGAAACATAACTTTTTTATAAAAGATATCAGCGTATTGGCCGATAGTATTCGTTCCGCTTTTGAAATTGCACAAAGTGGTAGGCCCGGACCTGTTCTCATTGATGTTCCTAAAAATTTTCAAATTGAGACAACTGAGTATTTAAGAACAGAAATAGAAAGACAAGAGAATATAAAAAAAATTGAAAAGCAAAGTTTGAAAAAGATTGCGGACTTGATCAATAAAGCAGAAAGGCCGGTTATTTATTCAGGAGGGGGAGTCATAATCTCGGAGGCATCGGATGAGTTAAGAACATTTGTCAAAAAAACTGAGATTCCGGTCTTGAATACGCTTATGGGCTTGGGTTCTTTTCCAAGAACTGAGAAACTTTCCTTAGGAATGATCGGCATGCACGGCTTTAAAGAAGCAAATTTAGCAATGAATAATAGTGACCTGATACTTGCAATTGGCGCCAGATTTAGTGATCGTGTCACAGGTGATACAAATAGATTTGCTACAAAATCAACAGTTGTTCATATTGATATAGACGAATCTGAAATTAGTAAAAATGTGAAAGCACATTATCCGCTTATTGGAGACATACGGGATATTCTTTCCAATCTTATACCTCTTGTTGATAAAAAAGATCGAAGCCGGTGGGTCGGCGAAATACAAAAGTGGAAAAAACCTCAAAAATCAAGGAAAGAAGAATTTCTTCCTGAAAACATTCTAAGGACTGCCCATGAAGTATTAGGAAATGATACATTAATAACCACTGAAGTAGGACAGCATCAGATGTGGACAGCACAATTTTGGCCATTTATTAAACCAAGATCATTTATGAC
>CAZKKX010000226.1:0-2560 GCA_964553505.1 uncultured Eubacteriales bacterium
AGCTCTACACTTTTCGATTCCTTCTCTTTCAGGAACCCAGAGTTGCTTCAATCCTTCATCAATGACTTCGAAACCTGCTTTTGTTAATTCTTCCTTTATGATTTTTGGCGACTCCCCGCTCCATCCGTAGCTTCCAAATGCCACTGCTTTTTTATCTTTGAATCCGAGACTTTTAACCATTTCAAGAACTGATGCAGCAGCAGATAAGATTCCTCTATTTATTGTGGAAGATCCCATAACAAGCATCTTGGATTTAAATATTTCTGCAATGATGTCATTTTTGTCTCTATCCGCACAGTTAAATACCTTTACAGTAACCTCTTTATCTTTTTCTTTTATTCCTTTCGCAATGGCTTCTGCCATCGTCCTTGTCGCATTCCACATGGTGTCATAAACAATGGTTACCTGGTTTTCCTGATAATTTTTTGCCCATTCCATATATTTATTAACAATCTGAAGCGGGTCTTCTCTCCAGATAATGCCATGGCTTGGACATATCATAGAAACAGGTAAATCAAGGCTTGAAAACTCCTCAATTTTTTTGATTACGAAAGGACTGAAGGGTGTTAAGATATTGGCATAATATTTCAGCGCCTCCTGATACAGCTCCGATTCATCCACTTTATCATTATACATATGTTCGGAAGCATAATGCTGTCCAAAAGCATCATTACTGAATAAAATATTTTCCCCTGTCAGATAGCTCATCATACTATCCGGCCAATGAAGCATAGGTGCCTCGACAAAAATAATCTTATTCTCACCTAAATCCAATGTATCTCCTGTTTTAACTTCAACAAAATTCCAGTCTTTATGATAATGTCCTTTTATAATCTTTGCCCCATTTTTCGTACAATAAATCGGTACGTCGGGAATTTCCCTTATCAGTTCCGGCAATGCACCGCTGTGGTCGATCTCCGAATGATTTGAAATAATATAATCTATTTTCTTCAAGTCGATTATTTCTTTAAGATTCGCAACAAATTCTTTTGCAAAAGGCTGCCACACCGTATCGATTAATACTGTTTTCTTATCTTTCACAAGATAAGAATTATAGGATGAGCCTCTGTGGGTAGAGTATTCGTCTCCGTGAAATTTTTTTAATTCCCAGTCAATTTTGCCCGTCCAAGTTACCTTTTTATTAATATCAAATACCATAGTTCCTCCTATACTCTTTCCTTATTTAAGAAAATCCGAATTAAATATCTTCTTTCCTTAACACGCTAATTAGTATTTTCCTAAATATACTTTTTATAATACAAATATACCCATGATTTTAATAAAATAACAGTAGCGAACTCCCTTATTGCTCCAGTACCCTATAACATCCTCTTCATCATCGGTATAAAATGAATCATGGCTTTCTTCTCTCATTTATTATCTTTTATCCGGCATAAGTTATTTATGTCCTGTATGTCCGAATCCGCCTTCTCCTCTCTCCGTATCTAAAAGCTCGTCAACCGATTCCCAGCGGATGCGCTCATATTTACATATGATCATTTGGGCTATCCTATCTCCGTACTGTATGGAAAAGTCTGAGCTTCCCCAGTTGATCAAAGGGACTTTGATCTCTCCTCTGTAATCGCTGTCTATGGTTCCTACCCCGTTAACCAGCCCAATACCATGTTTAACAGCAAGTCCGCTTCGTGCCCTTACTTGAGCCTCCAATCCTTCAGGAAGTTCAATATGTATACCCGTAGGAACCAATGCTCTTTCGCCGGGCTTTATCACAATAGTTTCATCTACAGCCGCTCTCAGATCCATGCCTGCGGAACCTTGCGTTTCATATTTCGGCAACGGTACCCTTTCTGCTTTAATCTTAACTTTTGTATTCATTTTATCTCACCCCTGTTAATAGATTATAGTTTATGGTTTATGGATTTTAGATTAAATTAGAAATTAAAGGTTAGCCTCTATCATCCGTAAAATTGAGACCTAAACTTACAGCTTATACCTTCATCAACTTAATCATGTCTACTTCTTCTCTACTGACCAGTGCTGCAGAATAAGCATTTATATCTGTCACCAATTCAATAACTTTATTCATGTCTTCCATGTTAACCTTATTAATAAAACCAATCACTTGATCCGGCGTATAGACTTTATTTAATAAAAGCTGAGACTTGCCAACGGAAGCCATTCTCCCGCTAATACTTTCTAAATTCAATATATAATTACCTTTTAGCTGCTCCTTAGCCGTATTCAATTCTTCTTCAGTAACACCTTTTTCTCTGAGAAGATTTATCTGCTCAATCATAAATCGTGAGGCTTCCGACAATTGTCTGGGATTAACCCCTGCATAAACTGCAAATATACCATTTGTAACATATGATGTCGCATAAGAATATACCGAATAAGCTAATCCTTTTTCTTCTCTTATCTTTTGAAAAAGTCTTGAGCTCATGCTGCCTCCCATAATATTACTTAGAATAGACAACGGGTAGTGCATTTTATCATCCATAGGAATACCCTTTATTCCCATACAAAGATGTGCCTGTTCAATATCTTTTTTTTTGATTCTTATTTTAGGTCGATAAGCAGAAGGTTTATCATAAGATAT
>CAZKKX010000227.1:0-2511 GCA_964553505.1 uncultured Eubacteriales bacterium
CTTATATATTGACCAATTTTATCCAAATAGATAACGGAAAAGAATATTTATACTAAAGCATTCAATCTCAACAGCCGAAAGGCTGTTTTTCTTTATGGTGAATTTGATTTTGATTGTTTACTATTAAAAAAACATTTAATCATGTATAATAAGTGCAGTAAGACATAATTTTACTTATTAACAAGGATGTGTGTTATGAGATTATTGATAAAAAACGGAGTATTAGTAGACCCTGGTCAGAATTTGAATGGAAAGTATGATATTCTCATAGAAAATGGTAAAATACGTGGAATTCGCACCCTTTCCATTGAAAGAGATTGTGTTTCAATAGATGCTGAAGGAATGTATGTAGTCCCCGGATTAGTGGATATGCATGTACATTTAAGAGAACCGGGATTTGAACATAAAGAGACCATCCACACTGGGGCAGAAGCAGCTGCAGCCGGTGGATTTACAACTATTGTTTGTATGCCAAATACAGCCCCGGTCATTGATGATTCTGAAACAGTTAAATATATCCAAAAAAAGGCACAAGCGGAATGTGTAAATACTTATATGCTGGGGAGCATTACACAAAAACTGGAAGGAGAAGTCCTTTGCGACTATGAATCGCTGAGAAAATCAGGGGTTGTAGGTATTACCGATGACGGAAATACTATTGCAAATGCAAAAGTGATGTATGAAGCATTGGAGAAAGCAGGTAGATGCGAACTGCTGACTTGTGTTCATTGTGAGGACAAGAATCTTGTTTGTGATAACAGTATTCACCGCGGAACGGCATCCAAACAGCTGGGATTATCGGGAAGGCCTTCTGTTTCTGAGGATATTATAGTAGCCAGAGATATTTTAATAGCTGAAAGTCTTGGCTCGAAAATACATATACAGCATGTTTCGTCAGGTAATAGTGTACGACTGATAAGAGATGCAAAAAAAAGAGGTGTGCAGGTATCTTGTGAGGCTACGCCCCATCACTTTACATTAACGGAAGATTGCATTATCCAACAAGGATCAAACGCTAAAATGAGCCCGCCGTTAAGAAGCAGAAAAGATGTTGAAGAAATTAAAAAAGGATTAAAAGAGGGTATTATAGATGTAATTGCAACCGATCACGCTCCGCATACGGAAGAAGATAAGGGACAGGATATTCTAAAGGCTGCCAATGGTATTGTAGGTCTTGAGACGTCTTTAGGCTTAGCTATGACATACCTTGTTCATACAGGAAATATTGAAATAAAACGATTGATTGAACTTATGAGTTTAAATCCTTCAGAGTTGTTAGGGCTGAATAAGGGTACTTTGAAAGTGGGAAAAGATGCGGATATTACTATTATTGACCCTCATAAGAAATGGACGGTAGATAAAAATCTATTCAAGTCAAAAGGAAAAAACACCCCCTTCCACGGTATGGAACTCACCGGCAAAGCAGTAATGACCATCGTTGAAGGGGAAGTAGTATACAATGATATAAATGAAAGATGAAAAGATTATTCTATTGCCAATTGTCAATTATTAAAGCAACCCTTCCTCTTCATTGAGTCCAAAGAGTATATTCATATTTTGGACAGCTTGTCCGGCTGCTCCCTTTACCAGATTGTCGATGGATGAAGTTACAATAAGCCTTTTGGTCCGGATATCTATTCTGAGGTTGATATCACAGAAGTTTGTGCCTTTAACAAAACGCGTTTCTACGAATTCTCCCCGTATTCTTATAAAGGGGGCGTTTTTATAGAATTCCCTATATAAGCTGTATACTTCATCTTGAGTGCAGAAGGTAGGTAAATTACCATAGCATGTAGCCAATATTCCTCTCTGCATAGGAATTAAATGTGGTGTAAATGTCACATAAATTCGATCCCCATATACTTGAGACAATTCTTGTTCAATTTCAGGTGTATGCCTGTGTGAAGCAATTCCGTAAGCTTTTAGGGATTCATTACATTCGGCAAACATAAGTGAAGGGTTTGCTTTTCTTCCGGCGCCTGTAATACCTGATTTTGCATCGATAACGATGGAATAAGGGTCAACCAGGCCATACTTCAGTGCCGGAGCAAGTGCTAAGATACCGGCAGTCGTATAACATCCGGGATTTGCAATAATCTGAGCAGCATGGATTTTATCCTTCCACAATTCAGGCAAGCCGTATACTGCTTTGTCCAGTAAGCTTTCGCAAATGTGTTTTGTTTTATACCAATGCTCAAATATTTCCTTATCTTTTAATCGAAAATCAGCCCCCAAATCTATGACTTTTATTCCGGATTCATAAGCTTGGCTGACAAAATTAAAAGATAGACCATGAGGAAGTGCCGTAAATAAGACATCGATATCAGAAAACTTATCTGCTGCTTTCTCCGAATGAATTAAAATATCATCCATAATGCCTTCAAATTCAGGGTATACATTACTGAATTTTTTTTTATCAAAACTGTTTGAACTTAAAAAAACGATATTGGCTTCAGGATGATTCAATAATATTTTTACAAGTTCCTTTCCTGCATAGCCTGTGGAACCGAT
>CAZKKX010000228.1:0-2485 GCA_964553505.1 uncultured Eubacteriales bacterium
TACAATAAGAGCATAGTATCCGACAGACCCAATTTCTTAAATTTGAAAAATAATGTTCGTAAAAGAGATTCGTGAGGTGTATTCATTCTTTAGTTTTTCTGATAAAATAATGGCATCTGTTTAAATAAAAGGGGAATATGGATTATGACGGTTTTTGTTCTTAAATGGATTGCTATTGTTACCATGCTCATCGACCATGTGGGGTATATTTTTATGTCCGGGTTTTCAAGCTATCTGATATTCAGGAGTATCGGGCGATTAGCTTTTCCTATTTTTGCGTTTTTTATTGCAGAAGGCTGTTACATGACAAAAAATGTACATAAATACCTGTTGCGGTTATTTGCCTTTGCTCTGATATCGGAACTGCCTTTTGATTTTGCATTTCACGGGACTTGGGTATACATCGGTTATCAAAATATTTTTTTTACGCTACTCTTAGGAGTACTCAGCATATATTTATATAACCGATTATTGGATAAAGGAGAAATAAATAAATATTTTGCTTT
This sequence comes from uncultured Eubacteriales bacterium, assembly GCA_964553505.1. Taxonomy (GTDB): domain Bacteria; phylum Bacillota; class Clostridia; order Peptostreptococcales; family JAAYPU01; genus JAENZQ01. The sequence goes on from CAZKKX010000228.1 coordinate 507, forward strand.
AGTTCCTCCGGTTATTATGGCTGCAGTTGCGGAATTTTTGCATACGGATTACGGCGGGATAGGGGTTTTAATTATTTTCTTTTTATACTATTTTCGTGAAAGCTTTTCAATGCGGGCACTCGTACTCCTATCAGGAAATATTATTTTAGCTATACTGTCAGGTCCAATTCAACTCCTGGGAGCTCTTACTATCATTCCTCTCTATTTCTATAACGGTCGAAAGGGAATGGATATAAAATATTTCTTTTATGCTTTTTATCCGGCGCATTTGCTGATATTGGCTATTATCTATTCATGGAAGATATAAAAGCAACTCAAATAGACTTCAAAAAAATATTTGACATGTAAACAATAATTAATTATTGTAAACTTCCAGGCAACAATTATAAAAATTTCCGCATAGTCGCTATTATTTCTGATATAATGTTATAAATGATTTTTGGTAAGGAGAAATTTATGATTGGTATTATTGTTACTAAATCCTGCTCTCAAATAAGGGCTGAAGCCAGAGATTCTTTAAGGGGGAACTGGAAAACGGCCGTCCTTGTTGCACTTGTTTATCTTGTTGTTTTAAATGCGCCTGCTTATATTGTAAAGAATTTTTTGAATGAAGGGGCTATAGGAGTTTTTGGTCTGATATTTTCCATAGTTATAGGTGGCCCTTTGGCTTATGGGCTGTCGCTATTTGTTCTAAAGTTAACAAGAAGACAAGAAGGCGAAATCAGTGACTTGTTTGAGGGGTTTAATGTTTTTGGTTCAGCTGTATTATTAAGTTTTTTGATTACCCTGTTTATTATATTATGGTCTTTATTATTTTTGATTCCAGGAATTATTGCAATGCTGAGATATTCTCAGGCTTATTTTATTCTAATCGACAATCCGAATATGAGCCCCGGAGAGGCTATTGATAAGAGCAAACAAATGATGAGGGGAAACAAAGGAAAATTATTTCTTCTGGGAATATCTTTTATCGGTTGGATACTTCTGACTATTTTCACATTTGGAATCGGAGGTTTATGGCTGACACCATATATGTATACTTCTCTTGCAGTATTCTATAAAGAATTATCTGAAGAAGCGCAGATTAATATAGAAGGAACTCCTAAAGACAATACTCATATTCAGGCAAATGATTTGAATGAAAACGAATAGCCATATATCTAATATCTACTTTCAATACACTAAGTGTGCTGTAACATTCTTTTGGCGTTGTCATAATATGTAAGTGCAGGAAGATGTATTTTATATCGGAAACAGTATTTATTAACAGTCTTGCCTCTTGCAAATCAAGTAGGGAGAGATTTTATGGCAAAAACAGTATATCGTTATGTCGGTGACCCTGTCGACGATATTTTTAGTGAATTTGATGAATTTGGATGTCCAAGACGTCGAAGAAGACGTGAAGAGTTTGATTGTTGCGTAAAAGTAGAAAATAAAATTGATATCAAACAGGAAGCAGATGCAACCGGCGGTGACGGAGGAGAAGGCGGCGACAACAACTCTGCCGCAGCAGCAGCTGCAAGCAGTGGGGGTGTAGCCGTAGCAGTACCGGTTACCGTGGATATAGAAGAAGAAAATTTGATCAGACCTTTAGCAAATAATGGCACAGACGGGGAAGATGCTAATGAATCTATTCCAGTCAATTCAGTTATACCCAATGGCAGTCTTGGAAACGAAGCCGATGCCAATGCCGGAAACGGCGGTAATGGCGGCGATGCGGAAGTTAAGCAGTCTGCTTATGCCAAAATAGACAATTGGACAGTCATTGTTTGTGGTGATGACGGCAAAAGAGAATGGATCAGAAACTTGCGAGTAGATTCCAACGGAGATACTATAGATCTGAAGGTTGAAGATGATGGTGTATTTCTCAATGGAGAGAAAATGAAAGTAAGAGAACTTAAAGACGGGTCTAAAGTATTTATATTGAAACAGTCTTCAAAAAAATGATGAGTCATATAGATTTAGGAGGGTGAAAACCC
>CAZKKX010000229.1:0-2450 GCA_964553505.1 uncultured Eubacteriales bacterium
TAAGCCCATTCAGCCTTTTGTTTGCTTATGAACCGGATGCTCCGGACTGCTTAAAGAAAGAACTGTAAAATTCCATGAATGTCTTGATATGTGATGATGATAACTATGTAAGAAAAATGCTGGAAAAAGTAGTTTCCGAAAATGCTAATGTGAACAAAGTTTTTATGGCTGGTGACGGGTTGGATGCCGTAAGGGTTGCAGGGAGCAACCATATTGATGTGGCATTGCTTGATATTGACATGCCAAATCTTGATGGTTTGGAATCTGCAAAGATTATTAAAAAGGCAGCATCCAATATTGAATTTATTTTCATCACAGGTTATATGGAGTATGCAATAGATTCTTTTTGCGTACATCCCTATGACTATATCCTTAAACCTATTGACATCGACAGACTCAATGAAGTCCTTGATGAAATAGGCGAGAATCGTAAAACACAGAAAGAAAAAGAGTCAAAAGAAGTTAAAAAATTCAGTGTAAAAAAAGGACAGGAGATGGTCCTTATTCCCTTGGATGAAATATTGTTCTTTGAAAGAGCTAACAGGGAAGTTTGGCTGAATACTCGTGATGAAGCCTTTAAGGTCAATAAATCACTAATGGATATTGAAAATGATTTACCCGGTAATATTTTTTTGAGAACCCATAAATCTTTTATAGTGAATAAAAACAAAATAAAGAAGATTAATGTGGTAGGGAACAAATCATTTCAAATCCAATTCTTTTACTCCGACAAAGACGCAGTTTTAAGCAGACATAAGTATGATGATGTCATCAAACATCTTTCTGTAAACATCGGATGAAACAAAAAGCAGCAGCCTTTTATGGCTGCTTTGCTTTTTTTTGGTTTCATTACTTTTGAAGTTGTCATATACTTAAGTTAATAAAAGAGTAAAGGAGTATGATAGATTAATGATACGTGAGACGAAAAATTATGATGCCCTGGTGGGGTTGTTTATTGAGAATGGGCTTGAGTTTTCTGAAGATGAGCCGATACAGACTACCGACATATTAAAGTGTTGGGAAGCGGTAAAGGGAAATGAGATTATTGGTGGATGTGTCCTTGCTATGCGGCAAGGGAAGTACATCATAGACGGAATTGCAGTAAGACCCGAATTCCGAAATGAAAATATCGGATCAGATTTATTGAATCAAGCTGTTAATTATCTCAAAAAAAACAATGTCTTAGAGCTGTATTTGGTAGCCAGAGCGCCGGGCTTTTTTAAGACACAAGGTTTTAAAGCAGTGTCCAGGGAAGAAGCTCCGGAATTTTTTGAGTGTTTCCGTTGTGATCAGTATCAAAAGATATGCTTTCCGGAAGTAATGAGGCTTAAAATCAACAGATAAATAGAAATCCTTTAAAGAAGCCCATAGAGGCTTCTTTTAAAAAAGAAAAAAATGAATAAAGTTATTGACATATACCCATAATAAATATATAATATAAACAAATAAATGGGCATATACCCAAAATGAAAGGAGTGATAAAATGCCGGGAAGAGATGGAACAGGTCCAATGGGAAGAGGACCTTTAACAGGAAGAGGTCTGGGGTTTTGTCGCGTTTCGAGGCCTGCAGGCAGATTAGGTATGGGAATAGGCTTCAGGAGAGGCTTAGGCAATAGTTTCTATGTTGGAGCTTCCGACAGGAAACAAGATCTTGAAGAACAAAGAGAAGTACTTAAAGACCAGCTTGATTGGATAAATCAAGAATTGGACCGAAAGGAAGATTAAGATTTAAAATGAGGGCATCATGCCCTCGTTTTAACTTTGGGAAAAGAAGTTATTGAGTTTGTAGTATAATTGGAATATTATAATAGACAAGGAGGTGCTCAGAAAGTGGTGAGACCCAGAAAATCAAGAAGAGTATGTTGCTTGCCTCAAAATAATATTTATGGACCTATAAATGCAACCAAAAAACCAAATGGGATTATTATAATGACAGTAGAAGAGTATGAAGCCATTAGGTTGATTGATATGGAGGGGCTGAATCAGGAAGAGAGTGCGGAGATGATGGGTGTTGCCCGTTCGACTATACAACGCATATATGAAGACGCAAGAAGAAAAATGGCATGTAGTTTAGTAGAAGGCAAAGTGTTGAGGATTGAAGGCGGCGATTTTGAACTATGCAAGTCTGAACAGATATGTGACAGCGGCTTCTGCCACAGGCACCGACACGGGAGAAAGTAAGATTTAGAAATATAGGGATAAAGATTTAAAAATATTGTTGACGAAAAAGCCGGCAAATAGTAGAATAACAAGTAATTGAAAAAATAAATGGTAATGATAGAGAGAAAAATACCTTGAACTGAACCTTTAGAGAGCCGTGTTTGGTGAAAAACGGCGGGGAGGCGGTATATAATAATCACTCTTGAACTGCTGCGCTGAAATGGGAAAAGTAAGCAAAGCCGGGAATACTCTTGTCCCCGTTACAGGACTATGGTTATTATGACCTGAT
>CAZKKX010000230.1:0-2407 GCA_964553505.1 uncultured Eubacteriales bacterium
AGAATCATAATAAAGGTTTGCATAGAAGTCAGTTCCATAATCGATTCCTCCCTAACAGTAAAACGGCTAAAATCATAATCATCGACGGAATTACCACATGATTTGCGCCAAATATAAATAAGCCTACAAAAGAACAAATCAGACCCATATATCCAAAAATCCGGTTCTCTTTTTTATTCATTTGTTCAATAAACAGCACGACAAACAAAGTTGTCAGGACGAAGTCAAGTCCCAGCGTATTAAATTGAATGAATCCTCCTACGATTCCCCCTAAAAATGAACCAAATACCCAATAAAAATAGTTTAATATCGAAATCCATATATAAAAATGTTTTTGATTAATGGCTTCAGGAGGCGCTACACTCGTAGCAATCGAAAAGGTTTCATCGCATAACACATAGATAAGAAATGTGCGAAACTTCCCCATTCCTTTATATTTTTCCAACATTGAAATTCCATAAAATAAATGTCTTGCATTTACCATGAGACTCATAATAAATGCTTGCACCGGGTCAAAAACCGTAGTCAGAAGCGTGATTGCTACAAACTGCATACTCCCGCAGAACGCTATCGCGCTCATCAAAACTGCCCACAGCGTACCATATCCTTTTGTCTGCATCAGAATGCCGTATGCCATTCCCAACACAAGAAACCCTGTTAGCACTGGAACAGTATGAGGAAATGCGGCTCGAAAAGCTTGCATAGATTCTACTTTGCTACCTTTCACGTTTTGATTGCACCTTCCATTCTCATTGTGTATAATATAATTTACAATCGTAAATAAGTTAGATATAATTATACAGTCGTAAAATATATTTGTCAATTCTTTTTGGAGGGGCAGCCATGGAAATCAATCTAATCATTGCACAAAACCTGAAGCGGTTACGCAAAGAACGAAATCTCAGTCTAGGACAACTATCCGCTTTGTGCGAAGTAAGCAAGGTCATGCTGTCACAAATTGAAAAAGGTGATACCAACCCTACCATCAATACGATATGGAAAATTGCCAATGGACTACATGTTCCATATACCGCTTTGATGGAACAGCCTTTACAGGAAATGAACATCATTAAAAAAGCCGAGATTACTCCACAAATGGGTGCGGCTGGTCTTTATCGAGTATATTGCTACTACTCTAACAATCCTCATCGTAATTTTGAACTTTTCCAACTAGAGCTGGACGCAGGACACGATTATACCTCCATAGGGCACTCAGAAAAATCAGAGGAATATGTCATGGTGCTAGAGGGTGAATTACGTCTTCTGGTCAACGGCTGCACCTATGTTTTAACTCCAAATGACGCAATCAGCTTTAAAGCAGCGGATGAACATACGTACCGCTCATCCGGTAACCAAGCATTGAAGGCAATTGTACTCAATTTTTACCCTATTTGAACCCAAAAAATAAAACTCCTTTTACTAAGTAAAAGGAGTTTTATACTTTATATTCATGACAGTCCTAATTCACGATTCTTTCATTTCCTTTTTTCTTCGATCTAGAATCTCTTGTAGTTCACAAAGAACTTCTTCATCGATATCCTCGGCTTGAATCAGTGCTGCAAATATCCCTGCAATCTTTTTCCCACTTTTTCCAGGTACACTTTTCATAAGTTGCATTACTGCATATTCTTCCTGCGTAACAGCAGCAATATAAGTCCGACCGTAATTCTTTCCCGTTTTTACAAAACCATCTACAGCAACGGCACCTTTGTTTAATAAACTATTAAGTAGTATATGTATTGAGCTTGCTTTCCAAGATTTATTTGGCGAAAGCTCAATAATTTCTGTCCGGGAAAGTGGTCGATTCTCCTCCCAAAGGAGGCTTACAATTTCAAATTCATTTTTTGACAGTGTAAAAATACTTTTACCCCCTTAATTCTACACTTTTTATTTTTATTCAATTTTATTCTTTAAAATATACACTGAAAACCCATTACTGTCAATGATTAAACAAAATGAATCGCTGTAAATATTTTTTTAAAACCATCATAATCAAGGTCTTTGAGTCGCATACTAATGATATATTAATAAATTAAGAAAGGGTATGCAAGTTATGGACGAACGAAAAGAGTCTTTGCCTGAAAAAGAGATCTTTGAGCAGTTTTATGACTTAAACTCAGTTGCATCCGCCACAGGTTTTACGGGAATGACTCCGTCTTTACCGCTGTCGGAAGATGAGTTAGAATCCTACGCCAGCATTCACGGAATGCCCAAAAAACAGATGACAAATTTACCAAAAGATGATCTGCAATATTAAAATACAATGCAAACACCAGTGTGCAACGAGAGTTGCACACTGGTGTTTTAAGTCAATAAATATCATGTCAGAGGAGCTTTAGCCGTAAGCCTACGAATAACAACTACGGCTTATTGAAACCAACTATCAACCAATTCACGGTTTTCATCG
>CAZKKX010000231.1:0-2384 GCA_964553505.1 uncultured Eubacteriales bacterium
TGATTCAACAGACTTTCTCCTGCTGTCTCCCGGCAGACCGATCATTAGCTGAATGCCTAAATCAAATCCATTTTGCTTTATCAGTTCAGAGCTTTGATAAATGCATTGGCTGTTATGACCCCGGTTTGAAAGCTTGAGCACATTATCGTCAAAAGATTGGACCCCTAATTCTATCGTAGAAACTCCGAAAAACTTTAGATGCTCCAGTATTTCCTCATTGATGTAATCAGGTCTTGTTGACAGTCTTATCCGATGTACTAATCCACGATTCATATAATCTTTAGCAATTTTTAGATATTCTTTTTGTTCTTCAATTGGTATCCCCGTAAAGCTCCCTCCAAAAAAAGCTATTTCAATGGTCTTTGTATTATTCACCAATAAAGTGCTCAGATAGGTCTCTATAATATTGATTACTTCATCCTTACTTAAAGGATTGAGTTTTGCTGTGATAACCTTCTGATTGCAGAAAACACAATCATTGGGACAACCTTTATGGGGCAAGAATATAGGTATATTCGCGTGATTCTTCATATATTTCACCTGGGTATTTCAATTATTGAGCCGATATCCTTCAGAGGATATTCTTTAAAATATGTAATGTCTATAGATCTATTTTTTATGAAAGTTCTAATTATTTCAAAATCAGGATGTTGTTCTAAATTTCCGTTAAATACTATAACATTTCCCACCTTTCCCGATGCACCTCCTAAGAACCCATATGGCATACCTTCTAACACCACATGACCTTGCCGAATCAATAATACATCTATTTTTGTCTTTTCTTTCAGACTTTTAGCTATACCATGATCTGATGTAATAATTGACTGGCTGTCTACTTCTACAACATTGCATTTTGTATATCCCTGTTTCACACCGATAATTTTTAAATGATTGTTTTCAACTTGATATTTTATCATCTTATCAGTATAAGCGGCATTATGAATAAAAACAGGTCCGATACAGACACCATTATACTTTATGTTTTCAGGGTAGCAGAAACCAATATTTGAATGTCCTTTTATGTATTGTAACCTTTTATGTTTCAAGTCATGCTGTATAAGTTCAACTTGTTCAGGCGCAATTACTGCCGTATTTCCGACCTTGCAAACATATATATCCGCATGAGTAGAAACGGCTTCATAAACATGGCTTGTCTTTTTAATTTCAATGACTTTATAATTCTTATTTAGAAAAGTTTTGCAAATCTCATTTGCATTCTCTGAAATAAAAACACAGCTCATTATTTTGCCTTTCCTAAAATCAGTTTATATTTCTTGTCTCTTCTCCTGTAACATTATACCACAAGCGTTCACCAAAAACCAAAATCCCATTACAATAAAAAGCCTTTTTCTTAGTTTATGATAATAGTATTATGTAAACCATAAATTGTATGAGTCTAATACAAGCATTTTTACATTTGAAAAAGTCACTCTCAAAGGATTTGATTTTAAAATGAGTAGAAATCTACAAATTGTAGATTTCTACTCATTTTACTTGTACCTTTTTACTTTTAAATTCACCTTTATTTTCACGTCTTAAGAATTTTTATAAAAATATTGATGGTGTTTAATTATTTATAGGTGTATGCATTCCAGGAGACCTTTTGTATACACTTCAGGATCTGTAAAAAGCCCTTCATGGTCACACGGCACTTCCACCACCGGATAGTCTCCCAAGCTCTTAAACATCCCTAAAAAAGCACCTGGCGGTACAGATATATCCTTAGTGCAATAAAGCAGTACCTTTGGAATATCCGACGCTTCAAAGTCTTTTGCATTTACAGGCGTTTCCATGATAACAAGAGGCTGGGAAACCAATATTTTCTTTAATGCTTCAATCTGATCTTCAGTGGCTTGAGTTGCCAGCATACTTTTTAAAAACTCTGGTTCCAAAGGTATAGCTCCATTTCCCGAACGCTTTGCCCCTTCTCTCATGGCACATTTGATTTCATCAGGAACAAAATCAAATTGTGATTTGCCGTCCGGCAATATCCAAGCATTATTGAAAACAACCTTTTCCACTTTTTCTTTTATCTTTGGCACAGCCATTTGAATAATATGTCCGGCACTGGAATGCCCAACTACAATAACCTTCTCCTCTTGTTTTTTTATGACTGCCGAAACAGAATCAATGTAATCATCATATGTAATATCTTTTGAGTCGTTTTCTCCATTACCGGGCAATGTCATAGCCTCAACAAAATGTCCTTCTTTTTCCAATAATCCCTTGACTTTGTTCCAGCAAGTACCATTGTGCCATGCACCATGAATCAGAATAATTGTACTCATTTTCTTTTCCCTCCTTTTATTAATGAATTAAAGCCAGATGCCCTTCTTTGACAATATTGCAAATAACAGAAATACGGAAGCTGTTATTTAACAAAT
>CAZKKX010000232.1:0-2360 GCA_964553505.1 uncultured Eubacteriales bacterium
TATTTGATGTTATTTTGCCAAGACAAGATAAAGCGGAGATATTTTATCTTGTCTTATTTTTTTCGGAAAAAAGTATTAAAGATATAACAAAGGCCGTGAAAATAAGTCGTATTTCCAGATATATTGACGAAATATGTTATTTTATGGTACATTTTAAGCATAGTTGTTGGTAAAACAGAAAACAAAAGGAGGACATACCAGTAAATGCAAAAATATTACTATTGATGATGTCTCTGAATGTTTTTTTATAATAGTAAACAGATAAGGTTACAGATATATTTGGAATTGAAGACTTTTTGGTATGTTTTAATATTGAAAGGGGATAAAATGTTAGTAAAAATCTTGGTTGTTGTCGATTCAGCGTCAGACCGCATGATTATTAAAAAGATGTTGAGCGAATACAATGTCCTGATAGCATGTGATTGTAGAGAAGCCATGCGCCAGATTGAAGAGCATGAAGATATTAACTTGGTTATACTCGATTTGAACATGCCTAATATGGATGGATTCCAGATTCTTACTGCATTGAAGTCCAATGATCGGTATAAAGGTCTGCATATATTAATATTATCAAATTATGACGAACCGGATGATGAAATCAAAGGCTTGAAGCTGGGTGCAGTGGACTATATTAGAAAGCCTATTCATATGGATTCCTTAAAGACCCGAATAAATATTCATGTTGAACTGCTTGGGGCACAACAAATGCTTGAACAAAAGTTATATGAACAAGGATTAGCGTTTAATATGATTTTAAATCAAGCGCCTATAGGTATAGCAATTTCACAAAGTGACGAACCTTTTAATACTGTCGGCGATTCTCTGGTCATCATTAATCCGATGTACGAGCAAATTACCGGGAGATCAAAAGAAGAGTTAATTAGATTAGACTGGTCAAAGCTCACCCATCCGGATGATCTGGAAGAGGATTTAAGAAACTTCGGAAAACTCCAATCCGGACAAATAAAAAGCTATTCAATGGAAAAGCGATACATTAAGCCGGACGGTTCGATTGTCTGGGTGTATATGGTTGTATCCGCTCTTAGTATATCGGGTAATCAAAAATATAATCATATATGTTTGATTCAGGATATTACAAAGCGTAAAGAAACGGAAATGGCCTTAGCTGAGAGTGAGCGCAGTAAGTCTGTTCTGCTTTCACACCTTCCGGGTTTGGCATACAGATGCAATTACGATCGAGAGTGGACGATGCAGTTTGTTTCTGACGGTTGTTATAAACTGACCGGGTACCCTCCTGAAAGTCTTTTAAACAACAGAGATTTATTCTTTAATGATTTAATTGCTCCGGAATATCGTGAACTCATTTGGAAAGAATGGGAGCGTATCCTTGCTAAGCGCCTGCCTTTTAACTATGAATATGAAATCATAACTGCTCAGGGAGAACGCAAATGGGTTTTGGAGAAAGGGGAAGGCATTTTTAACGAGAAAGGTGAAGTAGAAGCCCTTGAGGGAATAATTTTTGATATAACAGAAAGAAAAGCAATCGAGAATACTCTGAAATATAATAGCGAACATGACAGATGGACAGGGTTATATAACAGAAATTATTTGGAAAATCTTCTTAATAGCGATGCAACGAATAGGACAATGAAGAATAGAGCTGTTGTGAGCATTAACCTAAGTGCTATTCAGTCATTAAACACGACTTACGGCTTTAATTACACTCAGGAATTAATCAAGGAAACAGCCGAAAAACTTAGCCAATTCTGTACAGACAAGCGATTATTATTTAACACATACGAAAATAGATTTGTTTTTTATCTAAGAGACTACAAAGATAAAAAACAACTGCTTGAATTTTGTGAAACTATTGCAAATACCTTGGAATCTTTGCTTACGCCTGAGCGAATAGGTGGTGGAATTGGTGTTATAGAAATAGAACAAGAGAAAGAATGCAATGTTGATCAGATTCTGAAGAGCCTGCTGATTGCATCTGAAAGTGCAATTGATATTAATGACAGAGACTTTGGAATTTGTTTTTATGATACAGAAATAGAAGTGCAAATGAAACGTGAGCAAGATATAAAACATGAGCTTATTAAAATTACAAAAGAAGAAAACGACACAGGACTTTTTTTGCAGTATCAGCCGATTCTGGATCTCAGTTCAAATCAGATATGCGGGTTTGAGGCATTAGCCAGGTTAAGCAGTAGTAAGCTTAATCAAGTACCGTCTTTGGAATTCATTTCTATAGCTGAGAAAACAAAACTCATTATTCCGGTTGGTAAAAAAGTGATACTTAAGGCCTTGCTTTTCCTAAACAAGTTGAAGAAGATTGGATATGGCACAATCAACGTTTCAATTAACATCTCCGTAATTCAGCTGCTGGAAAAGGATTT
>CAZKKX010000233.1:0-2353 GCA_964553505.1 uncultured Eubacteriales bacterium
ATGAATAAGTCCATCTGCAATTTCATGAGCTGCAACAGAAACCGGCTTTTCAATTTCCGTTTCAATAAGTTTTGGCTTTCCGTCAATGATTTCTCGTGCTCTTTTTGCTGTAATAATCACCAGAGAATACTTACTGTCGACTTTATCTTTCAACTGACTTATCGAGGGGTAGAGCATAATAATTCCTCCTTATACTTTTGGATTTGATCATATATTTCTTTTGTAACTTTGTAGTGTTCCGCTTCAATAATCGTTCTGACTTTTCTTACTGCATTTCTCACTTCATCATTTATAACACAATAATCATATTTGTCAATATAGGACATCTCTTTAAGCGCACTATTAAATCTTTCTCTACAGCTTTTTTCAGATTCCGAGCCCCGTTTTACAATGCGCTTTTTCAACTCGTTCATTGATGGCGGAAGAATGAAAATAAATATGCCATCCGGAAACTTCTCTTTAACTTGAAGTGCACCTTGAAAATCTATTTCCAGAACAACATCATGACCCGACTCAATCTTCTCCATAATAAACTCTTTTGGCGTTCCATAATAATTTCCATATACTTCTGCATATTCAAGAAAACCATCTTTTTCTATTTCTTTTTGAAATTTTTCCTTAGTTACAAAAAAATAGTTTTTGCCATGAATTTCTCCTTCTCTTGGTGCTCTGGTTGTTTCAGACACAGATAAGGTAATATTTGTTGTTTTTGATAAATGCTTGCAAATTGTGCCTTTTCCTGCTCCTGATGGTCCTGAGATTACAAATAATAACCCTTTATCCATAAATACTCCTCTCGTCTGTTTTTGCTATTCGTTTTTATCCGTCAATCTATTTGCAACAGTTTCTGGTTGCATTGCAGATAAGATTATATGTTCACTGTCCGCAACTATTACCGCACGTGTCCGTCTTCCATATGTAGCATCAATCAAAATTCCTTTGTCACGTGCTTCTTGAATCATTCTTTTAATCGGAGCCGACTCAGGACTAACAATAGCAATGACTCGGTTTGCCGAAACGATATTTCCAAATCCAATATTCACAAGTTTAACGCCCATTATTTTGCCACCCTTTCAATAAAAATATTATTATATATAAAATAAAGTATCATACATACTTTTTCAATAGTATCATTTAGATTATTCGATATTTTGTATCTGTTCTCTTATTTTTTCGATTTCACTTTTAAGATTAACAACCATTTTTGTTATTTCCAGATCATTTGCTTTTGATCCAATGGTATTAACTTCTCGATTCAATTCTTGCACAAGAAAATCAAGTTTTCTACCGGAAGGTTCATTATTTCTCTCAATACTTGATTTCAGTTGCAGGATATGACTGTTCAATCGAACAAGTTCTTCTGTTATACTACACTTATCTGCAAAAATAGCCGTTTCCATTGCAAGCCTTTCTTCATCTGCAGCCATACTATCTCCCAGCAGCTCACTAATTCTTTCATGCAATCTTTCTCGATATTCTGACACCACACTCGGTGCTCTTTTCTCAATTTTTTTAACATAATCTAAGATAACATTTCCTCTTAATATAATATCTTCCGCCAGTTTTATACCTTCTTCATTTCTCATCTTGTCCAATTTTTTAACAGCATCTGAAACAGGAATCTTTATCATTTCTATGATAGCCTCTTCATCGTCTACATCCGGCTTTAATTTTAAAACATCCGGAAGAGAGGCAACTAAAGATAAAGAAATATCTTCTATTAAATTAAAGTTTTTTGCCAGTGCTTTGAGATTCTCATAATATTGTTCTGCAATCATGGTATTTAATTGAACATTAGAATCACTTTCCGTAATGTTTTCTACCATAACAGAAATATCGATCTTTCCTCTTTTAATGACATCTTTAACAAGGCTTTTAATCTTTTCTTCTGCAAAAGAATACTTTTTAGGCATACGAACGGATATGTCATTGTAACGATGGTTTACTGATTTTATCTCCACAACAATATTTCGCTTCCCATCACAATGTTCGCTTCTGCCAAAGCCTGTCATGCTTTTAACCATTTTACCCTCCTGTGATTATATGATAGGTTATGTTCATGCTGACTCATTTTTTGTCTTTAAGCCTTTTTTATTTTTCATCAAAAAATAAAAAGCCTGAGTCTTTTAATCCTGTCTATATTGTATATAATGAAGAATAATTTTTCCACATTATTTTAATTAATGTTAAAATAATTAATTAAAGGGCTTGAAAAATTATGATTTAAGGTTTAAATTTTAAGTTTATAATAAGAAATTTTTTTATATAACTATCATTTCATAAATAGAAGCTTAGTTGGCTTGTCCAAGGGCTTTATAATAATCGCATAAATCTACATAGATTGGAGTTGATC
>CAZKKX010000234.1:0-2348 GCA_964553505.1 uncultured Eubacteriales bacterium
CAATGAATTGTATAATAGTAAACAAATAAGAATAAGGGAGAATCTAATGTTTTGTGAGGATTTTTATAAGAGATTTTATGTTGATTCGCAGATTGTAGAGAAGATTGAATTTAATCCGTATTACAAAAAAGTAGAGTCCGGCTTGGATGAATTCATCCGTATGGAGGGTCGTGATATTATAGATTTGGCTTCTAACAATTATCTTGGACTGGCAACAGATATTCGAGTAAAAAACGCCATCATCTCTGCTGTAGAAAAATATGGTGCATCCTTATGCGGCACACCTGTATCAACAGGATATATCGACCTTTTCATGAATCTTGAAAAAGAATTATCCGATTTTATAGGGCTTGAAGATACAATTATTCTCCCATCCTGTTATCAGGCCAATAATGGTCTGTTTGTATCCATAGCCCAAAAAGATGACATAATACTAGTTGATCGTTTCGCGCATTCCTCATTGATCCAGGGAGCAAAGGCCGTTGGATGTAAGATCCGTCCGTTTTTGCATAATGATCTTGAATATCTTGAAAGACTTCTAAAACGCACACAGAATTATAAGCAGGTATTTGTAGTTACCGAATCTGTTTTCTCAACAGATGGTACCATAGCACCCTTACGTGAAATCAATGATCTATGCAGGTGTTATAATGCCATGCCGATAATTGATGACTCCCATGGTATCGGCGTGTTGGGCAATGAAGGAAAGGGAATCCTCGATGAGCAGAATATATATGAATTCAATGGTATCTATACGGCTTCTCTTGGCAAAGCTTTTGCCAATTCCGGCGGTATCATATGCGGTAAAAAAGAAATGATAAAGCACTTAAGGTATTATTGTCCCCATCTGGTTTATTCCACTTCAGTTACACCTTCTGTTTTAGCCGGTGTAAAAGCTGTTCTGGAAATTATCAGAAACGAATTTATGACATTGAAAAATAAACTTCATTTATACAAAAATATATTATATGACAGCCTTGTTGAAGCAGGATTTGATGTAGTATACGGCACTGCCCCAATTAACAGTATCAAGACCGGAAGCAGGGAAGATACAATATCCGCAGCAAAAAAACTTTATGAAAATAGAATCCTTTCAACCCCTTTTATCGAGCCTTCTGTACCAATTAACGAAGGACGTATAAGATTCATTGCCGGTATCAATCTGACTGAGACATCCATTGAGCAAGCTTCGGAAATAATAAAAAGGATAAATGAAAAATGAGATATTTTCTGATTATGAACCCTGCATCAAAAGGAGGCAAAAGCAAAAGAAAATTCAAAGATATATTTGAAGCCCTTGATGCAAAAAATATGTGTTATGATTACAAAATGACCTCTAATCTGGATGATGCTTACAAATTTTCTGTTGAAGCCAACAAAAATAAATATGGCATTATCGTCGCAGTAGGAGGGGACGGAACAATCAACAGAGTCATCAACGGTTTCTATGATGATTCGGGAAAAAAGATATCAAATGCCAAACTTGGTGTTATCTATACGGGCACAAGCCCTGATTTTTGCAAAAGTTATCAAATTCCCCTGACAATAGATAAAGCGGTCGACACCTTGCTTTCAGGTAAAAGTAAAATAATACAAATCGGTAAAATAAAACATTGTCCCAGTTTCTATGATGAATTTGATGGTAGGCCACTGTCAGATTATAATGGTACTGCAAAGGTGAGTTTCTTTGCATGCTGTGCCAATATTGGTATCGGTCCAGTTCTTGCTAAAACCGCAAATGAAGGAATTAGAAAAGCAGCGGGAGATAAAGCCGGAACCTTTATTTCCCTTATTAAATCGCTACTGAATTATGAGTCGTCGGAATTTACCATTCGTATCGGGAAAAAAGAAGAAGTCATTAAGAATGTCTACAATATTTCAGTGGGTATTACACCTTTTATAGCCTCAGGAATAAAAATCAAGACCGATTTACGATTCTCCGACAGGCAGTTTTACAATCTGATAATAAAGAATATACGGTTTTATAATTGGGCAGGTATATTTAAAAAAATTTATAGCGGACAAAAAATAATAAATGATAATCATACTACATTGCAGTATGCAGGATGTATAGGAGTATACGGGTGCAGTAAGAACCCTAAATTGGAATTTGATGGTGACTCCAACGGATTTCTGCCTTGTGAAATAAAAATAGCCCATGATTCGTTAGAAGTTTTAATTGATGTTTGATGACAATTGCCACGGCTAATAAATTCTTAAAAAATTACTTTAAAAAGGAGATTTGCGTATTATACTCGGATATTGATGCCGGATTACGCGTCAACAAAATGAACAAAGAAAAAGAAATGATCGAAATGATACAAAAGCATATGCCTAAAAGCTCCATG
>CAZKKX010000235.1:0-2346 GCA_964553505.1 uncultured Eubacteriales bacterium
GACCTGCATATTTTTCCAAAGGAGGTTGAATAATGAGAAATAATTCTGATGATGCTGACATTAAAGCAATGGCTGCAGGCAATGAGATGACGTCGACACTTCAAGAAATCGAAAGCATATATCCTGAAATATATAAGGTGGTATATCCTGAAGTCGTGAGTCAATGTAACAAATTAGATAATAATCATGGTCGGATGTATATGCCAACGCTGGCTGAATTAGAACCTATTGCAAATGAAATATATTCAAAAATGGAAGCTCAATTAAATAAACTACCTGATACTAACGAACAAGAAAAATTGCAATATGGATACAGACGACAAGGGTTTTTTAGCTCTTTAATTGGCTTGATTTTTCTGGGAGAGCTCTTTAGAAGAAGAAGACGTTTCTACCCACGTTATCCTTACTATCGAGGACCATTTCGAAGAAGACCATTCAGACCCTATTAAGGCAGGGACAAGGGGACAGGTTCATTGTCCCGTCCCCCCCTTTAATAAGCTTATAATGTTTTAATGAGATTCAAGTCACGGTTTTGAAGTATACCTGCAAAAATTGATTCTTTGATAGCTGTAGATTTGTCTTGATGATTTGATATCTTATTGATACATTTATTCAACATTTCGATGCTTTTTTCTGCTGGTATATTATCACTGTCCATTACGAATAATAAACTCCTGTAGTATCCAAATCCTTTAGAAGGATCGTGCAATAGTCTACCACCTTTTGATATAATTTTCATGCCTTCCTCGAATACTTGAATGTCTGAGTCTACCTTAATAATTTCTTCCTTTCCTTCAAAATAAGATACCACTTTCTTATTGTTTGTTATAATAAGCCTCATGTTTACAACTCCTTTCTATAATAACTGTATCGTTGCTTTTATTTTAAAGGGTAAACTTACCTTCATTACAACATGCTAAATTAAAAAAAGGTAAAGCTAAGTTCAGCATCAATCGCAACTTTGAAAAAGTAAACCAAAGTTCAGCATCAAGCCTGAATAAAAAATTGACTTAAAAATTACTTTAACATATACTGAAAATGTAATTGGAACTATGTCTGAGAGAGGTTAACACTATGAAAATTGGCACGTTTGCAAGAAAATTCAATCTAAATATAAGCACTATAAGATTCTATATTAATAATGGGCTGTTGGTACCAAGTAAGATAGGAGGCCAATACGAATTTGATGCAGAATCTATTTCTGATATGGAAAAAATTTTGAAATATAAGGAATACAACTTTTCTTTAGAGGAAATTCAACTCTTATTCTTTATGGAAAAAACCTCTCGTTTTAAAGATGAAGTAATTATTGAAGTATGTTTAGACCTCCTGAATAAAAAGAGAAAATTATTAATAGAAGAAAAAAATAGTTTAACAAAGATTATCGATGATTTAGAAAAGGAAATAGAGAATCTTCCGGTTACAATAAAAGAAGATACACCCGATGCGGGGATTCCTTATTCAATGATACCGCTTCTTTATTGCCCGGATTGTCAAGTACCTCTAAAATTAGAATCCGCAACGTTTTCAGACGGCAGTATAAAAAAGGGAAACTTATCATGTGAATGTGGCTACACATCTACTGTTGTTGATGGTATTATCCTTTGTGAGGACTATGTAGAAGAGACTCCTTTTAAAGCTTTTGAGAACATAGAATCAATAATGGCTATGAAAGATCAATTAAGTCCAACGTATAGAAAATTGATAGCAAAAACATATATTTGGATGTATAAACAAATTATTAGTCAGATGGATGGTAATAAGCTTATCCTGACTGGTCCGTTTGCTTTTAATTTTTTGCTTGAATATATAGAAAAACTCGGAAAGGATAATTTATTTATTATTTTCGATCCATCTTTAAAAAGAATTGCGAAACTGAAAAAGTATCTGTCCTCTTGGAATTATAATATTGCCTTTATAGTTGGAAAACCTTCTTTCCTTCCTATAAAAAGCGAAATGATTGATCTATTTATAGATGATTACTCAACTGTTAACTCACTCTTTACTTATAACACTTTTTCTACTGAAAATATTGCTCCGCTTCTCAAAGAATCAGGAGAAGTGATTGGAATTTTCAATACATATGTTAAAGCAGCAAAAAGCATTCGAGATTTTAAAAAGGATCACCCTGATTTTATGCCTGAAAAAATGACTTTTAGCGGTTTAAAATTTAAATGGTCCTCAATGGGAGTAAAGATGGTAGAAGAAAAAACAATAGGTGAAACAACTCCGAATGAATCACACTTTCCTCATAATGTAATTGGAGAAACGATAGAAGTACAGGGTTATCATGCGAAAAAAGTACGATAAGGGGACAAGGGGACAAAGGGACAAGGGGACAGGTTC
>CAZKKX010000236.1:0-2244 GCA_964553505.1 uncultured Eubacteriales bacterium
ATCGGAAAGAGAGAAGGCTTTGGGGACATTATGGCACAGGGATCTTACAGAATGGCTGAAAAATATGGATGTCCGGAACTATCCATGTCAGTCAAGAAACAGGAAATGCCGGCTTATGATGGCAGAGGGATTCAGGGTATCGGACTTAATTATGCCACTTCAAACAGAGGCGGCTGTCATGTAAGGGGTTATATGATTTCTCCCGAAGTATTGGGCGTTCCTGAAAAACTCGATCAGTTTGAAACAGAAGGCAAGGCAGCTATGTTGAAAGTATTTCAGGATTTAACTGCCGTAGTAGATTCTTTGGGGCTATGCCTATTTACAACATTTGGGATAGGTCTTCCTGAAATTGCAGCTTTGTATAGGACTGCCACCGGTTTTGATTATTCCGATGAAGAAATTCTTCAAATGGGAGAAAGAATCTGGAACATGGAAAAATTATACAATTTAAAGAACGGGTTTGAAAAAAGAGATGATGCACTACCGCCACGCCTGTTGAAAGAACCTATTTCTGAAGGGCCTGCCAAAGGCAGAGTCAGCAAATTGGATAAGATGCTTGAAGAGTACTATAAGGAAAGGGGTTGGGATTCCAACGGAATTCCCCCGGAAGAAAAAATCAGGGAGCTTGGGTTATAAATATTGAGATTAAAAGGAGGGGCGTTTACAGAATAATCACTTGCAAATGCCCCTCTAACCTTGAATCAAGGGTGATTTTAATGAAAGTAAAATTTTATGCCAATTTAAGAGATATATCAAAAGTTAAGGAAATGAGTGTTTCCGGACCGAAAAACATTAAAGAGCTTTTGCTTTTTTTGTCTTCGGAATATGGCAAAGAAATGAAAAAGAAATTTTTAACCGAAAATAATGAAATACATTCGGATATTATCATTTTAGTTAACGGAAGGCATGTTGATCACTTGCAATGGGGCGAAACGAAGCTATGTTCCACAGATGTTATTTCATTGTTTCCTCGCATTGCCGGAGGTTGAAAATTTAAAAAGAGGCGAAATATATGGAGAATAGAACAGAAACTAAAGAGTTGGAAAAAATAATCAAAAAGTATCCTCCTGAAAAAAGATATACCCTTTCAATGATGCAGGATATTCAAAAAATATATAATTACATTCCCAAAGAGGCATTAAAATGTATCTCGAACTACGTAGACACACCAACCAGCAAGCTTTATGGTATAGCGACTTTTTATAAAGCTTTCAGTTTACAGCCAAAGGGTAAAAATATAATTAAAGTATGTGATGGTACGGCATGTCATATCAGATCTTCAATGGTCATTCTCTCAGAAATCGAAAAACAATTGAATATCAAGGCAGGCGAAACGACCGGTGATGGTTTGTTTTCACTGGAAACTGTCAATTGTGTCGGATCTTGCGCACTTGCCCCGGTAGTTGTTGTAAACGATGAGTATTACGGCAAAGTAACGCCTCAAGAGATTAAAAAGATATTGGAAAAGTATAAAGGTGGTGGCAGGGATGCGTTTGAAGACGGATGAAGACAGAAAAATCTTGATTTGCTGCGGTACCGGATGCCTGGCAAATGGCAGTGAAAAAATTTATCAGGCATTCAAAGCACTTCTCAAGGAGAAAGAATACAATGTATCGGTTATGCCGCATATAAAGGCAACCGGATGTAATGGTTTATGTGAGAGAGGGCCTGTTGTTAAAATCACCCCGGATGAAATTTCCTATTATCATGTCAAATTGGAAGATGTTAACGAAATTATAGATAAAACAATTTTAAATCATGAAGTGATAGAAAGACTGTTATATTTGGACCCTGATACGAATAAAAGAATTAAATCTCATAGAGATACAGTTTTTTATTCCAAGC
The DNA here is from genome assembly GCA_964553505.1 of uncultured Eubacteriales bacterium. Classification (GTDB taxonomy): domain Bacteria; phylum Bacillota; class Clostridia; order Peptostreptococcales; family JAAYPU01; genus JAENZQ01. Next base: position 1,846 of record CAZKKX010000236.1, read on the forward strand.
AGGTAAAAATTGCACTTAGAAATATTGGAGAAATCGATCCTTCAGACATCAATGATTACTTAGAAAACAGAGGGTACGAAGCATTGAAAAAAGCATTATTTGAAATGACAGAAGAGGATGTTATTTCTGAAGTAAAAGAATCCGGATTAAAAGGCAGAGGCGGTGCAGGATTTCCGACAGGTGTAAAATGGGAAGCTTGTAAAGGAATTGACAGATACCCCAAGTACGTGATATGCAATGGAGATGAAGGAGATCCTGGTGCATTTATGGATAGAAGCATTATGGAAGGAGACCCACATACGGTTATTGAGGGAATGATTATTTGTGCAAAAGCATTGAATATAAATAAAGGCTTCATTTATATTAGGGATGAATACGGACTGGCATTAAAAAATATGC
>CAZKKX010000237.1:0-2230 GCA_964553505.1 uncultured Eubacteriales bacterium
TGATACTTCTCTTTTTATGCTGGGGTATCAATCAAATCATTAACGATTATATGGGACTTAAAGAAGACCGTATAAACGCACCTCAACGTCCTATGGTTACAGGTGAATTAAACTCAAAAAAAGCACTGATTTTTTCTTTTGTGTTGTTGGGAATCACATTTATCACCATCCTATACCTGTTGGAACCCATTGCATTGATCCCTGCTGTACTGGGTGTTTTTCTGAATGTTGCTTATGAACATGCAAAGGGACACGGCATTGTGGGAAATATTGTTTTCGGTCTTATGATTTCAATGTGCACTGTTTTTGGATTTCTCGCAGCCGGACCCACCCAATCTCCTTATGTCACTACCAGCCGTATTTCAATACTCATATTGGTTATTTTTCTCAATGGTCTAATGACCTTTTACACTTATTTTAAAGACTATGAAGGCGATAAAGCTGCTTCAAAGAAAACCATCGTAGTAAAATACGGAATCAACAAATCAAGATTAATTGCTATTTTTTCTGCTTTTATTCCTGCTGCTGCTTTTATACTGCTGTATACCGGCGGGTTTATTATTGCCAGGGTTAACAATATGTTTCTTATTCTGGGCGCATTGACATTTATTTTGGAAATATGGACCGGGTATCTTTATTATAAAAATCCCATAGGCGAAAAAACATATTACTCTCTGGCAGTTAACTTCAGAGCATGCACCTGCGGTCAGGCAACCCTCATAGCTTTGTTTAACACAGAACTTGCAATGATCTTATTTTTAGTATCTTATATATTTGTAGGTATGTTGTTTGATCTGCATTCAAATCCAAAATCATAAAATAGATTTAAAAAACAATTAGACTGGAGCGAATAAAATTGAAATTATTCATGCCGGCTGAAATAGGACCGTTTCAATTAAAAAACAGAATACTGCGTTCGGCAACTTTTGAAGGTATGTGTGATGCCGACGGCCTCCCGCTAAAGGAATACCATAATTTATATAAAAAACTGTCATCAAGCGGTGTAGGAGGGATTATTACGGGTTTTGCCTTTATCTCTCAAGAAGGCAAAGCCATGCATCCGGGTCAGGCGGGAATTGATACTCCGGACAAAATTCAGCACTATTTGCCTATAACAGATATCGTCCATAAAAACGGGAGTAGAATTTTTATGCAGTTAGCCCATACCGGCAGGCAAACAAGGAAAAAAGAAACACATAAGAATGTATGGGGGGTATCCGGAAAAAAATCCTTGTATTTTAAAGAAAAACCTAATGTGCTATCTATATCTCAGATCAATACCATTATAAATCAGTTTGCAGACTCTGCTTTATATGCCAAAAGGGCCGGATTTGACGGAGTACAATTACACGCTGCTCATGGATATTTGATCCATCAGTTTATCCTTCCTGCTGTCAATAATAGAAAAGATGAATTTGGTATTCATAAAGAATTAAAGATAGGTACAAGCTTTCTTAATTCCGTTATCGATGCAGTCAGGAATAAATGCGGTGAAGAATTCGCTTTACTTATAAAAATCAGCGGAAGTGATGATTACTTTAATAAATTCAACATTAAACAATTTAATAATTTGATTGGTTTTTTAGATGAAAAAAAGGTTGATGCTATTGAAATAAGTTATGGTACTATGGATTATTCAATGAGTATTTTCAGAGGTGGTATACCATTGAAATTTATTTTGTGCCACAACCCGGTGTATAAAACCGATAATCTATTTAATAAAATTTTTTTCAGCTCATTCATTTACTCATATATGCGTTATAAATCAAAGCCTTTTTCGCCTGCTTATAATATTAAATTCGCAAAAATAGCAAAGAAACTAACCGATATCCCTATTATAAGTGTGGGGGGATTCAGAAAAGGTAAAGAAATGTCACAATGTCTGGAAAACAATTGGGCTGATTTCATCAGCTTATGCAGACCGTTTATCTGTGAACCTGATATAATAGATAAATTGAAATATAATCCGAAATATATATCCAACTGCACAAATTGTAACATTTGCGCAGTTATGTGTGATACAAATCAACAAACTCGATGTTACAGGAGGCAATTATATGATTTTGAAAGATAGGGTTATCGCCGTTCTTTATAAAAGTTTGGGAGAAAAAGTTGAAATAAAACCGGAAAGCCGCTTAAAGGAAGACCTTTTATGTGACTCTTTTGATAGGCTAATGATCATATCTGCTCTGGAAGACGAATTTTCCATGGAAATCAATGAAGGAGATTT
>CAZKKX010000238.1:0-2196 GCA_964553505.1 uncultured Eubacteriales bacterium
ATTTTCATACCACTTTATCACCGTGTTGCATATGTTGTTACAGCAAAAAATAAAATCCGGCATGGGTATATTGCCCGCAAAACTCTCTTTAATATCCATGTATCCAATATTGACTCTTGCATAAGAACATAAATCTATAGAATACCCGCAGGCTTCGGAACGGTCAATAAATACCTGGGCACCTTTTCTTGCACCTATAGCTGCAGCATGATTTTCCGGATAAACAACTTTTATATCCATGGTTTCCAGAAACTCCTGTGGTGCAATAGAGGTAGACCAAGCCACGAGTTCTCCTGATTTTTTTGCTTCTAAGGCTTCTTCATAATGTTGATTCAATAATTCTTGCAATAGTTGCTTCGATGTCTTTCTTTCTTTCAAAACGTTAACCTCCTATTTCAAGCCACAGCATATTGGATGGTTTCAGTTAATATAAACGCAATATGCATGCCAAAAAAAAATAGAAGCAAAAAAAAATTTATAAATCCTTTTTAGAGTGGCAAAACCCACATTTTCGATGTGTTCTTGGAATTAATGATATCTATTTAAAACTATTCAACAGTTTTTAATATAATATTAACGATGCAACCGCCCATCGTTTGATGGACGGTTGCATCTGATGTCGTATAATCTTTTAAGTTTTCCTTACAGATAAGCTTTTGCTCTTTCAATAGCATATTTTGCCCATTTTGAATCATTATAAATTGCCCTGCCCACACCAATTAAATCTGCTGCGCCTTTTGAAAGAAGGCTCTCAGCCGTATCTACTTCTGTAATACCTCCGGTAAGTAATACCGGAACAGATACGACCTTTCTGACAGCTATAGAAAGAGGTGAAAAGTACGCCTGACCGGTAAGCCCCGGCACAACATATCCACACATTCCTCCTGAAATATCAAGAACGTCCACACCGGCCTTTTCAAATTCTTTTGCTGCCGTTATACTATCATCAAGAGTCGTTCCTCCTTCAGTAAAATCAGCCGCTCCCAGTCTTAAAAATATTGGAAAATCATCACCTACAGCATTTCGGACAGATTCAATGATTTGAAGATGTATTCTGATGCGATTATGCAAACTCCCACCATACTCATCCATTCTTTTATTCGTTAAAGGAGAATAGAACTGATTTAGAAGATATCCATGTGCCGAATGAATCTCCACACCGTCAAAACCGGACTTTTTTACACGGATGGCTGCATCATGAAAGGCTTCAATTATTTCATTTATTTCCCGAAGCGAAAGTTCCCGTGGCATATCGCCTTTACGGGGATTCTTTATAGGTGACGGTGCCACCGGAACATTTCCCGTAATTTCACTTGTCGTTGCACTTCCGGCATGACTCAACTGCATAATCGCCTTTGTGCCATTTTTTTGAATACCACTTGCTATCTTTTTTAAACCATCAATAGTACTGTTGTCGCATATTGACAACTGATTATTACCGGCTTTTCCACTTGAGCTGACATAACTATGTTCAATGATAATAAGACCGATATAACCGCCTTCTGCTTTCTCCTTGTAGTAATCTATAATCGAACTTCTTGCTTTTCCATCCTTATCAGCTGTAGCAGTAGCCATTGGAGGAAAAACCAAACGATTATGCAATCCTAACGTTTCTGTCTTTAATGGCATAAGTAAATATGACATAATATCTCTCCTTTATATATTTTTTCATACATTAATGTATTTATATATTTAGCAAAACATGTGCCATTTTTATCCAAATAAAAAGCAATCTAACTGCTTCTCATAATAAAACTATTCATTATTAGATGTTATTCCATATTTTTTTAGTTTTCTTACAACTGTAGATTGATCAACTTGTATAGCCTTCGCAATTCTTCGGGATGATTTGTATTTTTCTTTTGCTTTTTCCAATATCTCCCTTTCTACCTGTTCTACTGCCTGTTGCAATGGAATGATTCCAACAGAATGCATCTCCTTTTTATCATTTCTCTTTTTATCTTTTTTGTTACGATTCCAGGGCAAATCATTCACCTGCAGATATTCGTTATTACTGACGATAACCATATTTTCTATCATATTTTTTAACTGTCGGATATTTCCTGTCCATTCACGAGCTTCTAATTCTTTAATAACATCATAGGTCAATTTCTTGCTCAGTCCATATTGAAGGTTAAACTGCTGCAAAAAATGCAAAGCCATTGGTGCAATGTCTTCAGTCCTTTCTCTAAGAGA
>CAZKKX010000239.1:0-2062 GCA_964553505.1 uncultured Eubacteriales bacterium
ATCCAGGCGATTCACACGACAGATAGCCTGAAAGAGTCCATGGTCCTGCATGCTCTTATCAATGTAAAGATATGTTGCAGGCGGTGCGTCAAAGCCAGTAAGAAGCTTATCGACCACGATAAGAAGCTTCATTTGAGCTGAATTTTTTAATAAAATATCTCTTTTTTCTATTAAGGTAGCATTTTAATCATCCATCTAATTCTGTCATGAAAAATCAATAAATTCCTTTTGTAAACTTTACATAATGACCCTCCTTATTCTACGCCAAGAGCTTTAAAAACTGCATGCTCAGCGCCCTGATAAAAAATTATATTAAAACAGTCAATTAGTTCAGCAGGAACACTACCAAAGCCTATTTTAGCTTGCTTACACTTTGAGTTATTTGCCTAAATACTTCCGGCAATGAGTTTGTTACCAGTCTATTAGGTAATACAATTGCATCTCGAGGTATTCTCGAATCATTTGTGTTCCACATAGCAGGATAGATATATATTTTGTGTTCATTTGCTCCAATTAGTATTATTTCTGTTTCTGATGGAGCAACCTTAAAATTCGGTTCAAGAAGTTTTGCAAGTGGTGCAAAAATTTTATACTGTTCAGAGATTGAAATTTCTGCATGTGTTGTCCCTTCACTGAGCCAATTAAGCAAATCAAGACCAAGCTTTCTATCCAATGGGAACGAAATATTTTGATTCCAAAAATGTTTTAGGCATTCTTGGCATGCAGAGTCGCAATTATTTTTGCAAACTGACAACGTTTCTCTTGTTACAGAAAATAATTCTTCTGAACGCTCTGCCACAGCTGAAGAATAACCCGCACCGCTTGAAAGATTGTCAAACAAGAAAATATCTACAAATACTGTGCCAGTTCCATATCTTATGCGGAACCCACTCTTTATATCAGTAAATTCAATATCCAACATTCTTCCTGCTGAAAGTGCCATTGCCTCAGACAATGTTTGAGCTGCCGACATAAGCCAAATATTATCCATGCCTACGTTTAGTTGATGACCGTCCAGTGCAATCTCATACACAACCATGTCTGTGCGTAGTTGATGTCCTAAATAGACGTTTTCACATTCATATTCAGGGTGAAAGCACTTTCTATCAGTATATGGATGCTTAAAAGGTTTGCTGACTGCCTTTAATTCATTGTAGTCGTTACCCGGAACAGCAGCACCACATAGTTTGCAGATATAGAAACCATTATTAAGATTATCGCCACTATTTACCACCGTCAATGGTTGATCTGGAAGTTTAATGTATTTTACAAATTCAAGATTATCAACTTTTTTTAACTTTGACTCATCCAATGGTAAAGCATATGTAGGAGAAGTTGCATAGCTTATTTCGCTTTCAGCGTCAGCTTCTCTTATAGATGTGCCGTTTTGTGGAGCAAATCCCCATGGTCTTACTACACTTTTACTGGTAATTGGGTGCTTACAGAATGGACATACTCCATCTTTAGGTATTTCGTAATCAACCCATGTGCATTTGTCATTCGTACACATAAAGAGTGGCTTATAATAATCTTTACTTTTGAAATATTTTGCGGCTGGTTTATCAAAATAACTCGTAATATATTTAGAGTGATAATTATAGACACCACCAGATTTATACGATTTTTTATTTACAACAACAATTCTCCCTGGTGCATACTCACTCAGTGCAATATCAATTGAACGATCTGGTTTTTGTTCTATGGTTCGGCCGTCTTTGCTTTCAATATCGAAACCAACGATATTGCGAGGAAATGAATATGTTGGGAAAATGCCTTCTTCAAGGACGCAGTCAAGAAACATTTTTTCATTCCCGTCATCATCTTTGTAATTTTCAGGTATTTCATCGACTTTTCGTTTCAAAGAATCAAGTTCATCTATCAGGTCGTTGGCATTATAATCATCTAAACTGACATTTGGAGGTAATAGTTGTTTTAAATCGTCTTTATTAAATTTCTTGCTATGTATAAATTTTTGTAGATCTTCGTATGAAGTTTTAAAAAAACTGAGGACACTCATTTTATCTATTGCAAATCCTTTACTGTCAAAAAATTCTGAAACTAC
>CAZKKX010000240.1:0-2024 GCA_964553505.1 uncultured Eubacteriales bacterium
GAATAGTTAATAACCTTCCGGAAATTAATATATCCTCCTTCAAATACAGTGTTTTTCGGCAGCCAATGATAATACTCCTTATCATTATTTTTTATTGCTGGGAGCAACGCTTTTTTTCTTTTTGATTCTCCTGCAGTACCAATAGCTTCTCGACTGACAATTCTGTAATCATCGATTTCACATAGCATAATGCGATCCGTTTTGCACCTGCCATTATGTATAGCTAAATCACAGGGCGGTGATAAGACTATGTAATAAAGTTCATCTTTCTTATTCTTTAAAATACAGCCTGTCCGTATTTTGGATGTTAAGGGAGGCTGTATATAAACTTCCTCCGTGCTATATAAAGGCATGTTTTCATCAAGCAACTCATGGATATGTGCAATAGCATATCTAAGAAGTATTGTTTCTGTATCGACACCCTCTTCCTTCATTTTTTGCCACACATCAATTTTGGGATAAAGATTTTTCCAAAAGACACGAAGCATTGTTTCTTCAATAATACCTTTTCCGCCGATTACTTTAAACAAGCCTGTCTTAGATATTTTAATTAGTGATTCAATTATATCTTCATAGGTAATCTCACCTTTTTTATATATACATATTGGTGAGCCTTCTTCCAAAATGGTGTCAGGTGTCCCTGTCATGACTGCAACGGGAATTCGATATGTTTGAGTTACAGTTCTGATAACATCATTACCGCTGTTCTTATCTCCAAGTTTTATATCAATGATAACACCATCATAAGGATTATTTAACTTTTCCAGAGCCAAATCAAAAGTATCGGCAACCTCGACACTGACGCTATTATCAGGTTTTTCCGCATTCATTCTTTGAACTGTATCCAAACACGCAGTAACATCTCCGCTGCTATCTTCAACCAACAAAAATCTATATGTATCCATCTTTTGCTCCTTAAAGGGGATAAAGCTTAAAATGTGCCCCTTCAGTATTTTGTAAAGCTATTAACTCCAGTCCATTCCTTTGTGCGGCCTCCCCTGCTATAGCCAGTCCCAAGCCAGTTCCCATTCCCTTGGGTTTCGTGGTAAACTCAGGTTCAAAAATTACTCCACTCTCTAATAATTCGGGTTCAATCCCTGGTCCGGAATCCTTATAATCTATATACCAACTACTTCCTTCATTCTGAATTGAGATAACGATTTTTTTAATAGAAGATTCCGCATGTACCATCCAAAAAATACTGTTATCCACAAGGTTTGTAAAAATCGTATACATGTCCTGTCGCCAGCCATTTAGAATAAATGACTGGTCCCCTATAATGCTTAAATCAATTGAATTAAGCTTTAACTCATTTTCAAATACATGTGACACAATATTTATTGATTGGTACAAATTAAACTCCGACCTTGTTTCTCGCTTTTTGGCTGCCAATGGATCTAAACGACCAAAGAGATTTACAAAAACAGATGCATTTTCTTCTATTCCACCTGTTATATTCAGTATCTTCTCTAAATGTTCGTTTGTTGCAGCCTCTTTGAATGTTTTTCCATAATAATTAAGATTAGGTATCTGGTTTTTAAAATAATTTAAGGGACGACGTCCTTCGTGCAAAATTACATTAATTATTCTCCCCAGCGTAGCCTGTCCCTGATATATGGCAACAGTGGTTTTAATATCCTCAACTATAGCATTCTTGACATTCTGTTCCTTATTAATAATTTGGTCGATTTCATCAATTGTTGGATCACTTAATCCGGATTTTTTTAATACAGAAGATATAGATTTTTGCAGTGCAGAATAATCATATAATTTTTCCAGTTCTTTTTCGACTTTGATTGCTGGCTTTGATAAACCAGCATTGCGCCTGTATATAAATCTTCTTTCTTCAAGCTTTGAAATTATATAGCACGTTATCTCTTTCAACTTATCATATGCAAGGTTATCTTTTAATCCATCCCTGGCACTTGTTTCCTCCAGCCCGGATTTTTCTTCTGATTCGATGTGAACATATCCGATCACTTGATTACTACCTATTTTAAAGGAAGGATTTTGAACTCTTTGCT
>CAZKKX010000241.1:0-2021 GCA_964553505.1 uncultured Eubacteriales bacterium
ATGCCGCCACCTGATCCGCTCCTGTTTCCACTTGTTCTGCCGATGCGTTGATTTCGTTTAGAATTTCATTCAGGGAATCAATGGTATAATTCATAGCTTCTTTAATGTCTGCATATTGCCCTTTATAATCACCTTTAACTGCAACTGTTAAATCTTTCTGTGCCATTTCCTGGAGCACTGCCGCTGTTTCCTGTATAGGCTCTACTACTGCATCCATTGTCTTATTCATACCTTCTATGATTTCTTTATACCCGCCTTCAAACTTGTCTACATTGCCTCTAACACTTAAATCTCCTTCAATGGCCGCATCTGCCAACATGTTCGCTTCTTTGATTAGTTCTCGTATAGCAGTCATCATTTCTATGGCTGCAGGGATCAATCGGTCGTTGTCAGATCGTTTGCCAACTCTTTGATACTCCTCTAACAGACTCGTGTCTCCTTTTGCAAATTCAACGAATAATTCCTGAATCGCCAATAAACGGTTTCTAACCTCGTTGGTAGAATCGGAAAGCACTTTTAGGTCTCCCTTATACTCTTTCATCCCTTGGGTCAGGTCATTTATTGACATCAGATGAAGCACTTCTCCCGCATCTGTGATGCTTTCCACCACCACATCCAGCGTCTTATTCATACCGGAAACAACATCTCTGTATCCACCATGGAAGTATTCTTCATTTCCTCGAACCTTTAGTTCTCCGTTTGCTGCCGCTTCTGTTAATCCATTGACTTCTTCTACCAATCCGACAAGTTCCGTAATAACTTTCTTCATACTGTGAGATAATATATCTTTATCGGATTTTGGAACGATTTTTAGAGATAAATCTCCCTGAGCAATTTTTTCTGCATTTTCGGCCTGTTCTTTTATGTTTTCAACCATTAAAATAAAATCACTCATCAATTCACCTATTTCGTCCTTTGACTTCTGCTTTATTTGTACATTGGTGTCTCCCAAAGCAAGTTTTCTGGACGATTCGGAAAGAATCTTAATAGGCTTTATAATCAATCTTCCAAAAATCAAATACATAATAACAGATAAAAAAATGCCTGTTATAATAACTCCCAGAATCAATATCGGCAAGTAGCTTTTAGCTTTTGTCAACACTTCATCCGCATTAATGTCACAGCCTATGACCGCAATTACTTCTCCTTTAGAATCTTTTACCGGAAAAAAAGCTGAAACCAGATTGCCGTATTCTTCTCCTCCATCCCATATCTCTGTAGTAGTAATTTCTCCCTGTTCAAACGACATAAGGGCTTCCTGAGGAAGTAAATTTTTTGGATCAGTCAAACCGAAATCTAAAAATCCTTCCGTGCCTTTTTCCCTGCTGCCGTCTATGATATATTGAAAATTGTCTGCATCTGCTTCGGTAAATATGTATAGATATTCGGCCTGAACCTCTTCATTAATATTCAACATCCATTTTCTTGCTTCTTCGTAATATGAATCCTGTGTGTTATTACTTTTTATCAATCGTTGGAGCCTATTTGTATCGATATTTCCGGCTACCGATTTTGTAACACTTAAAGCTTTCTCGCCCATTAGTTCTTCTATGTTGTTGTTCAATGTATAAAACCCTATTCCACCGATAATAGAACAACTGATAAGAATAAAAATAAGAATCAGAATAGAAAACTTTGTACCGATGGATTGCAACTTGTTCATAAACATACCTCCACATATTTAAAAAATAGTTAAAATAAAACAACTACCCTCCTTATATGATATAAAATAATAAAAACCCAACTTGGAAACTGGCAGATCAAAATTCTTAATATTTAACATCTTCATTATATTAAATTCATTATAAATTATCTACCAATTTTTGTCGTATCCTTGTGGATTTTGTCGATAATTTGAGTTTTTAAAAGGAACCCCGAAAGGTTCCTTTTAATAAATATGAATCGTATCCTTTAATCAGTATTTCCCAAAGCTGTCATCGTCCAAAGCAATTTTTACCCCTGCTTGATCATTTTCTTTTGGTTCCTGTATTTTCTTATTGTTCAAAGTGTTTCCTTCAAGC
>CAZKKX010000242.1:0-1938 GCA_964553505.1 uncultured Eubacteriales bacterium
TGGCTGCAAGGTTTCGCACTTCTTCGGCAACTACGGCAAATCCTTTGCCGTGCTCTCCTGCTCTTGCCGCTTCTACTGCTGCATTTAATGCCAATATATTGGTCTGGAAAGCAATTTCATCTATCACTTTGATGATATTTGAAATGCTCTGAGAAGACTCTTTAATGTCATTCATGGCTGCCAACATTCTTTCCATTTGGGTGTTGCCGTTTTGAGCATTTTCCTTTGACTTTGCAGATAATTCATTTGCCTTTTTAGCATTTACTGCGTTTTCTTTTGTCTGCTCCGATACTTGTGTAATACTGGCACTGATTTCTTCTACGGAACCTGCTTGCTCCGATGAGCCCTGAGACAGATTTTGGCTGGAAGCGGCTACCTGATCTGCGCCTGTTCCCACCTGTTCCGCAGAGGCATTTATTTCACTCAGTATAACATTAAACTGAGAAATAATATAATTAATAGCTTTTTTGAGTTTTATAAATTCACCGAGATATTCCCGTTGGATATCAACAGTCAGATCTTTATCTGCCACTGATGATAGAGTATCGGAGATTTCCTGTATGTATGATTTTATAGAATCCACACTGATTTCCAGACGGTTATTTATTGTTTCAAATATTTCTGCAAGTTCCTGTGTATCTTCATCAGCTTCTTCAAGAGAAGTTGAAATATCCAGATTCCCTTTGGAGAGCTTATCTAAATTGACGATGAGTTTTTTAACTTCATTTTCCTGATATTTTGCTTGTTTTTTTGCTATATCCATTTGCTCCTGAACGGCTTCTGCCTGTTCCTTTGCTTCTTTTTGTGCTTTTATTATTTCAGTTGTATCCTCTATTACTTCAAATGCACCGATGACAGCCCCATCCGTATCTTTTATAGGGGTACCGGAGTATTCAATATCTAAATTTAATCCGTTGGGATGCGCGTCTGTTTTACTCGAGATGAGTTTCTCCTGTTTCATAGACTGAACGCAGGCACAGTTTTCGGTATTGCAGTGAGATGTTTTAAAGAGATCATAGCATTTTTTGCCCTTTATTTGTTGTTTAGTCAAGCCGATAATATCCGCACTTGCTTCATTAAGGTATTCTATTTCCATGTTCTTATTGATAATAAGACTTGGATTAGGCAATATTTCAATGTAGTGGGTTAAAGTTCTGACTAATTTATTCATACCCTGGATGATTTCTTTATAGCTTCCTTCTAATTGCTGTTCTGAACCTTGGGCATCCAGGTTTCCTTTTATTGTTTCATTGATCAGCATATCAGATTCAGCTACAAGCTCTTTTAAGCTGAGAATAATTTTATTGAATGAAAGAAAAAGTTGTCCGATCTCATCTTTAGCTTTATAATTCAAATCGATATCAATATCTCCTGCCGCTAATTTTTCAGTTGCCACAATCACTTTTTGCAGTGGTTTTATTATGAACCAATTAAGCTCTACCATAATAATTAATGATACAACCAATACATTGATCCCTGTTGAGATATATACCGAGAAATTACCGGTTATGTGAGTAAGATTCAGAATCAGTCCATTAATAAAGACAGCAATTGGAGAACTTGCTAATATTGCAATAATAATTCCTGCGAGCATTTTGATTTTTATACTTAGTTTGACGTGATTAAAAACATTAATTTTTTCATTAACTTTTAGATTATTACTTTTCATATTTCACCCTACCTTAATAATTAATTAGAATAATAACTTAATTAACTATACCTCTCTCCTTTCTTTTTTATAAAATAAAAAATCTAACTTGATAGCTGGCTGCCTTTACAGACCCTGTAGCTTTGCGTCCCTGTCTTTCGATCAGGTTTGCCCTTTCATCCAGATTTATATTATTAATCTTGTTTATGGAAAATTATTCCGGTAAATGCAACAATATACTTATTATGTTACATATAAGAACCTTTAGAATCGTTTATATATATAGCTAA
>CAZKKX010000243.1:0-681 GCA_964553505.1 uncultured Eubacteriales bacterium
ATATCTGCTGTGTTACTAGCCCCATCTCCTTTAATTTACCAATGGTCTGATTGACACTTGCTTTTGCGATATTTAGTCTATTGGCAATATCCGTTATACGAACAACTCTTTCACTTTCAGAAATTTCCAAAATAGCTTCCAGGTAATCCTGCATGGAAGCAGATATATTCAGCAATCCTGTCATTTTATTACCTCCCTGATATTCATGTATACTTATATCTAACATTCTGAGATGAGTATAACTGATAATCATTATCACTGTTAGTTCTATCTAACATTTTAGCCCCAGTTCACCTGATTGTCAATACTTAAAATACAAAAAAATAATATTCGCTAATACATCGGTCAGCATGATGATTAAAACAAAGGCTTTATAAATTTTCCCCTTAGTGTTTATATCAAATCACAGTTATGTAGGAAACCTCTATTAGCTAATTAATCCTAATTAATAAAAAGTAACAAACTGACTGCCATCACCATCATTCCCAGAGTTAAGCCATATATAGACAGATGCGCTTCACCATATTCCCGAGCCGTGGGAAGCAGTTCATCCAATGAAATAAACAGCATAATCCCAGCGACCATAGCAAATATTATTCCAAATACCATTTCATTTAGAAAAGGCATCAATATCAAATATCCTATCAAAGCGCCCAATGGCTCGGATAATCCCGCAAGGAC
>CAZKKX010000243.1:691-1910 GCA_964553505.1 uncultured Eubacteriales bacterium
CAACCTGAAAGCTTTCATCTTATCACCGGTTGCATAGTAAATAGGAATAGAAACAGCGATGCCTTCCGGAATATTATGGATGGCAATGGCAACAGCAATGGCAATTCCAAGAGAAGGATTCTGAAGAGCCGATGCAAAAGTAACCATGCCTTCGGGGAAATTGTGGATTGCAATTGCTAAAGCCGTCATAGTTCCCATTCTCATAAGTTTTGTTGTATCTGTTTTTTTATTTGCTTCATCAAAGTCTTCTATGTTTTTAACTTCATGGGGGTTTCCTTGTTCCGGAACCAATCTGTCAATAACTGCAGCAAGCAGGATGCCTGAAAAAAAAGATAAAACTGTCATCCATTCCCCTGCACTTTCTCCCATAGCATTGACTAATGAATTTTTTGCTTCTGTAAAAATTTCTGTCATGGAAATATATATCATAACACCTGCAGAAAATCCTAAAGCAGCAGATAAAAATTTGGTATTGGTTCTTCTGGCAAAAAAAGCGATAGCACTTCCGATGCCTGTAGAAATTCCAGCCAATACCGTTAACCCCATAGCAAAAAATACATGATTAAATTCCATCCAAACACTTCCTTTCACAACTGCCTTACCGGCTCAACTTTGCAGCTATATATACCTTCAATATTTTCATTAGAACGGTAAATCTTATGGTGCGAAAGTAGAATTTATTAAACTCTTTCCTTAAATAAATTTATACCCTCAACCATAAATAAAACAACATTTTTTGATAATTGAATTTTGTATAATGATTAAAATGTATTAATATAATTTTTTTTGTATAATAATTCATTTTTTTTGTTGTATTTTTTATTTGTTTCTGCTATGATGGAATACAAGATTATTAAAACAGGAAGGTGGACAGCAAGTGATTATTCGAAAAGCTAAATTATCTGATGTGGAAAAAATACATGAACTTGTGAATTATTATGCAGAAAAGGGGTTGATGCTTTCACGTTCAAGAAGTGTACTTTATGAATATATCCGTGACTTTGCAGTAGCTGAATTAGATGGGGAGATAGTGGGAACAGGCGCACTTCATATTTTATGGATCGATTTGGCTGAAATTCGTGCCTTAGCCGTAAAAGAAGAACTTTTCGGCAAAGGCATCGGAAAGGATTTAGTGGACTTTTTCCTCAACGAAGCTAAAGAATTAGATATTCCTAAAGTCTTTACACTGACTTATCAGCCCGGTTTCTTTGATAAATGC
>CAZKKX010000244.1:0-1857 GCA_964553505.1 uncultured Eubacteriales bacterium
TTCCGTACGGAAGAAGGGGTTTTTATTTTTTGAACTATTTGAGAGTTTATTTGTCATTTCTGATTTATTTTTTCTTTCGGGTCTACATATACAGTATGATAGTGGTCATAAACGACCATTCCGGGTTTTGCACCGTTTGGTTTTTTTACATTTTTCACCAAAGTATAGTCTACCGGAACATTTTCGGACATTTTCCCTTTGCTATGATAAGCGGCAAGAGAAGCTGCTTCAAAAATTGATTTCTCAGAGGGTTCTTTTCCTTTACAACAGAGGATAACATGAGAGCCGGGGATTTCCTTAGTATGAAACCAGATATCCGATTTTGAAGCTGTTTTGAGGGTCAGAGTATCATTCTGTTTATTGTTCTTGCCTACAAGTATTTCAAATCCGTCGGAAGATGTAAAGTTAAGAGGTTGAGAATGCTTATTTCTTTTTTTATGACCTGTATACCGTACCCTTATATACCCTTCTTCCATAAGTTCCTGTCTGATTTCTTCGATATCCTGAGGGGATTCTGCATCTTTTATACTTTGGAGAACAGACTCCATATAAATTAGTTCTTTATGGGTTTCTTCCAACTGAAACTTCTTTTTCTTATATGCGGTTTTAGATTTATTGTACTTTTTAAAATATTTTTGAGCATTCTGGGGCGGTGTTAACTGAGGGTCAAGAGTAATCAAAATTTCTTCTCCCGGATTATGATAATTTTCCAATAATACTTTAGAAGAACCTTCAGTTAGCCTATAAATATTTGCATTAATTAGTTCACCGTAAAGCTTGTAAGTTTCTGCAGCTTCTGCTTTTAAAATTTCTTCTGTTAATTTCTGCTTTTTCAATCCAAGCTTTGCAATTATAGAATGAATATGTTTATTTAAATCTGCGGATTTCTGTTTCAAACGATTTTGTGCATCTCGTTGAAAGTAAAAGGTCTGCACAACAGCACTGAGGCTGTCATAATTGTGGATTATGTAATGCTCCTTCATCCACTTTGTTGTCAGAGCATAGAAATCTTTGACATTATTATTGCAATCCGTCATGATACATGGTTTATAATTCTCTTCTTTGATGCAGCGGCAGATTTTCGACATTTGTTCGAAAAGAATCTCTTTTTGAGATGCTGTAATGCTATGAGAAGGCATTTCTTCTTCGATCCCTGCCGATTCACAAATTTGCCTTGAGATAAATGGGCTCAGACCTTGGAAAGACTGATAGATTGCTTTTATGATTGAAATATTTGCTTCATTTATTTTTTTTGCAAATAGCTGTCGGTCAATATTTAATGGAGGTACTTTCCCTTGATCGGGGGGTAGTATGTAGTCTTTCCCTGGAAGTATCTGTCGGTATCTGTTAACATCCAGAGAAATTTTTTTGATGCAATCCAGTATCTTGAGAGTATCTGTATCTACTAAAATAATATTACTGTGTTTTCCCATAATTTCGATAACAAGTTTTTTTTGTGAAGGATATCCTAACTCGTTATAAGAGTCTATATATATTTCGACTATCCTTTCAAGTTTTTTTTGACGTATCGAAGATATTTTGCCACCTTGAATATGCTTTCTTAGAAACATGCAAAAATTAGGTGCTGTTTCAGGATTGTTTTTTGCACCGCTCATTAAGTGCAATCTTGAATAATTGCTGTTGGCTGAAATAAGCAGTTTATAATTTTCGGCATTTGCACGAATATGAAGAATAATTTCATCATTTTCAGGTTGATATATTTTATCAATTTTTCCGTTTAGAATCATCTGATTTAATTCCCGAACAATGCCGGAAGTTACAATACCATCGAAAGGCATGACAATCAACTCCAATCTATGTAGATTTATGCGATTATTATAAAGCCCTTGGACAAGC
>CAZKKX010000245.1:0-1653 GCA_964553505.1 uncultured Eubacteriales bacterium
TTACCTCAATTTTTTAATCAAATAGCTAATTTTATACGGGATATACTTTATCTTCTTCATTCAATATGGATGCATCTAATTGATATCTTTGAGCATTCCTGTATTTAAAGAATTCAAGAGCTACCGATGGAAATAAAGCATAAGACAAAACATCCTCATCCTGTTCTACATATTGGGAAACTTCTTTCTTTAATTTTTCCATCTCTGGTTCTATCAAGTCTGCCGGTCTGCATGTAATAACTTTTTCATCTCCTATTATTCTCTTTATTATTTCATCTTTAATAGGTACTGTGGTTTTTCCATACATTCCCTTAACCAGATTTTTTACTTCTTTGGTAACCATTTTATATCTTTCGCCCAATACAACGTTAAAGACTGCTTGTGTTCCGACAATCTGGCTGGTTGGTGTCACTAAAGGAGGATACCCCAAATCTTCTCTTACTCTTGGAACTTCTTTGAGAACTTCGCCATATTTATCCATGGCATTCTGTTGTTTTAATTGAGAAACAAGATTAGACAACATACCGCCAGGAATCTGATAAATCAGCGTATTGATATCTACTCCCATAACTTTAGGATCTAAAAGACCATTTTCAATACTTCTTTCTCTTAATGGAATAAAATGTTCTGCAATTTCATCTAAGAGATTCATATCCAATCCTGTGTCATGCTCGGTTCCCTTCAGGGCAGCTACCATAGGCTCTGTAGGCGGCTGAGAAGTACCTCCCGAAAACGGAGAAATTGCAGTATCCACAATATCCACACCTGCTTCAATTGCCTTTAGATAAGTCATGCTTCCTAAACCACTTGTAGCGTGAGTGTGAAGTTCAATTGGAATCTTTATTTTTTCTTTCATTGCTTTTATCAAATCATAAGTCCCATATGGGTCCAATAGACCGGCCATATCTTTTATGCATATGGAATCCGCCCCCATTTGTTCAAGTTCGATTCCCATATCAATAAATGCCTTGTTTGTATGGACAGGGCTAATGGTGTAGGAAATAGTAGCCTGTGCATGACCGCCTTCTTTTTCTGTTGCCTCCAATGCTTTGCTTAAATTCCTTTTATCATTTAAAGCGTCAAAAATTCGAATAATATCTATTCCATTTCCAATTGCTCTTTTTACAAATTCTTCAACTACATCATCTGCATAATGCTTGTATCCTATTAAATTTTGCCCTCGAAGAAGCATTTGAAGCTTGGTGTGCTTTACTTTTTTTCTTATTGTTCTCAGTCTTTCCCATGGATCTTCATTCAAATACCTTAAGCATGAATCGTAGGTAGCACCACCCCACATTTCAAGCGCATTATATCCAACCTGATCTAATTTTTCCAGTATGTCGACCATATCTTCTGTTTTCATCCTTGTTGCAATCAGTGACTGATGAGCATCTCTAAGAATAGTTTCAGTGATTTTTACTTTCGCCAATCCAAATCCCTCCTCCTAATATTCGTATTTGTTGAAATTCAACTTTTGTATAGATGTATTCTATTATATAATGTATTCTTATTTGATTTCAATAGTAAGTTTTGTTTTTTTTTATAAAATATACTGCTCTCAAATATCCAATAGAGAGCGATAAATCGCTCTCTATTGGATAAATATTCTTTTCCGTTATCTATTTGGATAAAATTGGTCAATATATAAGCCAT
>CAZKKX010000246.1:0-1514 GCA_964553505.1 uncultured Eubacteriales bacterium
AAGAGTTTGAAGAACAAGATTCAGATTTCTTTCTAAACAAGAAGCATCCGTGACAATGACCGTTGCGTCCGGACTTCCGAAGCAGACAAAGTCTCTGGCAACTTGTTCTTCTATAGAATTTGCCATAAGAGAATAAGTGCCTGGTATGTCTACCATAATAAAATTCGTATCTTTATGTCTATATTTCCCCTGAGCATTGGTTACTGTTTTGCCCGGCCAGTTTCCGGTATGTTGATTCAGCCCTGTCAAACTGTTAAATACTGTACTTTTTCCTACATTTGGGTTTCCTGTAAGAGTAATGACCTTATCTTTAGGTGAAGTGCGTTCAATTTTGAGTTCGCCTTCCAGTACGCCTGCACCGGTGGATTGACTTGTTAGACCCATATATAAAAACCCCCTGTCATTATTTTGTGTGGTTTAGTTTAGGGAAATCATCTTTCCTTAAACTAATATATGAGAGCTGCAAAAAATGTGTTACGGGGTGTTTAAAAAAACCTATATATAATGGTATAAAAGTATTTAAAATGCAAAGATTTTTTGAAAATTAATAAAGTAAGTATTATAATAAAAATAGATAAAAAATATAATGAGAAAAACACACCATTGAGATAAAGGAGAACATTTTTTATGTTGATGCAGGATGAAAGAGAAGCAATTGTTGAATACTCAATCAAATTAATTGAACATGGTCTGACGAAAGGGACAGGGGGGAACATTAGTATATTCAACAGACGGGAAAAAATCATGGCCATCAGTCCCAGTGGATTGGAGTATAACAAGACAAAACCTGAGGATATTGTGATATTAGATTTAAAAGGCGATAAAATAGAAGGAAACAGAAAGCCGTCCAGTGAATATCATCTGCACAGAATATTTTATGAAAGACGGGATGACTGCAATTCTGTGGTTCATGCCCATTCAATGTTTTCCGGTGTACTGGCTTGTCTGCGTTGGACCTTGCCGGCAAGTCATTATATGATTGCGCTTGCCGGTAAGGATGTCAGGTGTGCAGAGTACGCTACCTTTGGAACTCAACAGCTTGCGGAGAATGCCTTTGAAGCTATGAAATACAGAAATGCAGTGCTTTTGGCAAACCATGGATTGCTGGCGGTTTCAAAGGATTTACCAAATGCATTCAATACGGCTGAAGAGATAGAATTTTGCTCGGAAATGTATTACCGAGCAAGGTGCGTAGGAGAACCTTTTATTCTTTCGGATGAAGAACTGGTACTTTTAGGAGAAAAATTTCAAAGTTATGGTCAAGTGGAAAGTAAATAATGAGTTGGATATATTTTTCATTAATAAAGAACCTTCAGAACGAAGGTTCTTTATTGATTATGAGATCGGAAGAGTCTGATAGTTATAGAAAATTATGATATAATTAATTTAAAATTCTGTAAATTAAACAAGAAATATTATATGATATCTTTAAGAAGAAGGGATAATAATATTTTAGAAAGAGAGGGATTACATGGAAAAATTAATCATCACAGCTGCTATTTCCGGTGCAGAAG